>BEIM01000115.1 GCA_002898995.1 bacterium HR36 | reverse complement strand
TTGGTGCAGTCGAGCGGCGGCTTTTTCGAGGTCCCGTTGCAGGTCGCCATAAGTGTAATTGCGACCACGGTAGCGGATCGCCACAGCCGTAGAACGTCGAGTCACGGTATCGGCTAGTTGGCGGAGGAAATGGCGGGTGTGCATAGGCACGTGCTCAGGGGCGGACCAAACAGACCAGGCTCGCGTTGGCCTAGCGTCCATTGTAGCGACGCGACTGATAAGATGGAAAGAGACCGTGGCCCGGAAGGTGCTGACGAATTGCCCGGCACGCCCAAAAACCATAACATCCTTGGGCATGAACCGACTTGCTTATTGTCTGAGTCCGTATCGGCTGCCCGGTCTGCACACCATGATGCTGACCGGCGAAGATGTGCGTGCGCTGTGGAACGGCTACTTGGTGTTATGGCATCCTGCGGTCGTGCGACAGTGTGCGGAGCCTCCGCGCCTAGCTTCTCCGTATGACCACGAACAGCCTAACGGTCCTCATGTGTACACGCTTCCCGAGAGCCCGCCGCTGTTCTTGCCGGACGATTGGGAGGAGCGTGTTCGTCAGGCTGGAGGCGTGAGTGTACGTACTGGTTTGGAGCGAGCCAAGGCACAGGCGGAGGTCCTGGCGGCTTTGGACACATCGGTGCGTGCCCAGGATGATGTGGAAGCGTTCTATGGGTTGGGTCTGGGTTACGCCCTGCTGGAGGCCTTGTGTGAAGGGATGCAGCATCCCTCTGTGCTAGCGACGGCGGACTTCTGGACAGACGTCAAGGCCGCGGCAGAAACCGAGGATGGAGCGACACGCCGCCGATTACTGCAAGCTGCCGCGCAGCGCCTGCGCGAAGCGCGTGAGGCGCTATACAGCGGTACGGTTTACTTGCTGGCGGTCATCATGCTAGAAGACCTAGCCGCCGACACCGTCCTGGATGTCTTTGTGCGCATGGACGTTCCATGCAACGTGGTGGCGAGCGGGGAGTTGGTGCAACGCTGGGCGAAAGAAAACGCCGACACTTGGGGCTTGCTGCGGGAGCGTGTTTTGCAAGAGCGGCTTGAACTGTGCGTTGGGCCTTGGCGAGAACGCCCAGATGCTTTGTTACCGGTGACGTCGCAATTATGGAACTTGCGCCAGGGAATGGCCTTATGGCGGGAGTTGGTCGGCGCGGAACCTCGCGTATTTGCCCGGCGGAAATTCGGTTACACACCAGCGTTTCCCGCGTTACTGCATCTGCTCGGGATGCATCGCACATTTTTCCTACCTCTGGAAGAAGGCGTGGTACCTGAGTACCGAGCGACCACCGTAGAATGGACATCGCCCGATGGACATCGCGTCGAGGCGATCACCCGTAAACCACTCCCAGGAGACGACCCGCTTACGTACTTCCATCTGGCCTACCATCTGGTCAAAACGATTCGCGAAGATACATCGCCGAATCTGGTGCTGCTTTATAAGGGGCAAGGCTGCACGGAGTTAGTGCGCGATTTGGTGCAGTTGCAAAGCCTGGCGGAGGTGTTCGGCGAATTCGTGACCGCTACGCGGTTGATGAACGAGGTGCCGATCGGCGAATATCCCGCGCCGCCAGGTGCGGATGAATTTCATTCGTGTTATTTGGACGATCTGGTAGCCGCAGGTACTGCTGACCCCGTGAGTCAGTTTGCTCGGCATTATCGGCAGCGACGGGCCCTGGACGCCGTGGGTACACTGGCGGCCTTGTGGCGAGCGCTGATGCCGCCAGATACCGATACCCGTTGGCTCGCTCGCCTGCAGGAGCTGGAGAGCGCTCTCGAATCTGGGCAGGATGTGAGTTTAGGATTGGCGGATTTTGCGCAAGAAGTAATGAAACGGCTAGCGGAGAAGTTGCTGAGTCGCGCGCAGAAACCGGAGCCTGGACATCTGATGTTCAACGCCTGTCCCATGGCCCGGCGAATAGTGGCAGTGCTCGACAATATCAGCACGCCGCTACCCAGCCCAGCCAAAGCGACCCAACCTCTGAGCGCGGGCAAGGCGGAAGTGGTAGTGGAAGTGCCAGGTCTGGGTTTTGCCTGGTTGCCGAATCGGGTGGCTCCTGGCACACTGGTCGCCGCACCGAAAACAAAACTCGCCGACGGACGAATTCTGCGAAACGAGTTCTTCGAAGCCGAGATTGACGAGCAGACAGGCGGGTTACGGTCCTTCCGGGATTACAAGTGGCGGCATAATCGCCTCGGGGAAATTCTTGCCTTTGGGCCGGGCAGCGACATGCGTGCAGAGCACATCGAAGTGGTTTCCACAGGCCCCAGTCGTGGTGAGATCGTCAGTCGGGGCGTGATTCTGGATGGTCAGCAACAGTGCCTGGCCCGGTTTCGCCAGTGTTTTCGAGCGTGGCGGGGCTATCCGCTGCTGCGGCTCGAAATTACGCTGGAATTGGAGCGGGCTGTGACGCTGCCACAGGAAAGCGAAACACCGTACGGCGCAGTGTCACCGTGGCATAGCGCTTACGTGGCGCGTTGGGCCTGGCGCGACCCGCAAACGCGCCTATTCCGGGCACTGGCGGGCAACGTCTACCCAACACAGCACACTCGCCCCGAAACCGCCGAATACATCGAAATGCGAACTCCTTTCAGCCGCACGGTGATTTTCACTGGCGGCTTGCCGTTCTTGCAACGGCATAGTCAACGGATGCTCGACGTCGTCTTGGTGTGCCCCGGGGAAACAGCCCGCACCTTCGAGTTGGCACTCGGCCTGGAATTAAGTGAGCCGGGACAGCAGGCTCTGGAATGGCTGACGCCGGCGCTGGCATTCCCTGTGACGCAGGGACCCCCGCACATTGGCGCCACTGGCTGGCTAGCGTGGATAGATGCCGAAAATGTCGGCTTGGTATCGCTGCGCGTGCCGCCAGACGGTAGCCATGCTTGGCTCGTGCGCTTGCAAGAGATGCGTGGCATGGCGACCGAATGCCAGCTCCGCTGCCCGCGAAATCCCGTGCGCGCTTGCGTGGTGAATGAATGGGATGAGCCACAGCACGATTTGACCATCCAGGGTGACGCCGTGCAAATCTTCCTCGGCGCTCACGAGTTGGTGCAACTCCGCGTCGAATTTTCCTGATCCTCGCGGGGCTTTTAGTGGTGAGCGAGGATACGACACATAGCGGGACTGGCCTGGAGTAAAATGGGCAGGTGCGTTAGATTGAGGCGCGGCGTCAGGATTGCCCCGAGCCGGCGGGCTATGGACGCTCGAAATTCTCAGTGCAAAACTCGGAGATTCAGTCATGCTGGGGTGGAAGCTGGGAGCACGAGAGTTTTTGGCACGAGTCGGGGAGGAATTGTTGCGCGTGGACGTGCGGCCAATCGAAAAGCTGGCGGACCTGATTTACGATTGTTACGTGGGCGGCCGATTCGTCTTCATCTGCGGCAACGGCGGTAGTGGTGCCAATGCTTCGCACTTTTGTGAGGATCTGGGCAAAGGCACACTGCGCCGGGAGGATTTCGACAACGACCAACGTAAACGCCTCAAAGTGGTGAGCCTGACAGATAACACGCCATATATTCTGGCCTGGGCTAACGACGAAGGATTCGAGCGGATATTCGTGGAACAGCTGAAAAACCTGGCCAGCCCGGGCGACTTACTGATTGCCATCAGCGGTTCAGGTAACAGTCCCAATGTGTTGCGGGCCGTGGATTGGGCCAATCAGCACGGCTTAGTGACCTTCGGCTGCACCGGCTTCAATGGGGGGAAGCTCAAGTCACTCGCCCATCACCATCTGCATGTCCCCATTGACGACATGGGCATCGTCGAGTCTATCCACCTCACCATCTTCCATTGGGTCCTGGACAACCTTTACGCGCGTATCAACGGTCTGGCGTAGCGGCGAAAAGTAAATGAGACAGCGTAGCCCAGTGAGGAGAGGCGTTACCGCCAACAGACAGCAGCGTGGGTCAAGTGTCTCTTGAAGCGCGGGGGGGTGGCGGAGCGTGAATGGCCTGGCCACGCGCCGATTCGGCCGCTTCCTGCAATGCCTCGCTGAGTGTGGGATGCGGATGAATGGTGGTAATGAGGTCTTCGAGAGTCGCGCCCATTTCCATAGCCAGGACCGCTTCAGCGATAAGTTCGGAGACGTGTGGCCCGACCATGCGAACCCCTAAGACCAGTTCCGAGTCGGAATCGGCAACGACGAGCACCAGCCCGTCGGTCGGACCCAACGTCTTGGCGCGACCGCTGGCCGCCAAGCGAAAGCGCCCGACCCGCACGCGATACCCCGCCGCTTTGGCTTCCTCTTCGGACAAACCGCAATAGGCAATTTCTGGGTCGGAAAAGATGACGGCCGGCACAGTGCGATTGTCAAAGGCGGCCGGCAACCCAGCAATCACTTCTGCTGCGACAATACCTTGGCGCCGCGCTCGGTGTGCCAATGCGGGTGGGCCCGTTATGTCGCCGATAGCGTAAATATGCGGCACATTGGTCTGGCAGCGGTCATTAACGGGGATATAGCCTTTGGCATCGGTTTGAACGCCGGCGCGCTCAAGCCCCAAATCCTGACTGTTGGGCCGGCGTCCCACTGCTACCAGCACTTTGTCAAACTCAGCGCGCAAAGTTTGCGGGCCTTCGATCGTCACTTGTACCCGGCCGTTGGTCAATCGGGTTTCGGTGACCCGCGATTGCACATGCACGTGCACCCCTCGCTCGTCCAGGTGTTTCCTCACTACGCGCACCAGTTCCATATCTGTTCCCGGCAGCAAATTGTCCAGCATCTCCACAACGGTTACCCGACTGCCCAGAGCAGCGAAACACGTGCCCAGTTCGATTCCAATATAACCGCCACCGACGACCAGCAACGATGACGGCAACTCTTTCAAATCCAGGGCTTCGTCTGAGGTCAAAACCTGCTCGCTGCGCTGGAAAGGTGGAGGAACAATCGGCGTGGTTCCGGTCGCAATAATCGCCTGCTCGAAGCGAAGCAAGACCGGTTGATCGGCGGTGTGGATGAAGACCTCATTGGGACTGCGGAACGTGGCGCGGCCAACGTAGCGGGTAATCCTTCGACTTTTTGCCAAGGTCTCGAGACCGCGCGCCAACTCGTCGATGATACTGTTTTTCCAGGCAATCAAGCGGGGCATATCCACTTGCACGTGGTTGACGGTAATGCCCAGCTTAGCAGCCTGACGAATGCGGTCTGCCAGTTCGGCAGCGGTGATGAGCGCTTTGGACGGGATGCAACCACGCAGCAAACACACGCCGCCTAACCGTTTCTCCATGTCCACCAAGGCTACCTGCTTGCCTAAATCAGCGGCACGGAAGGCGGCGGTGTACCCGCCCGGGCCCCCGCCGATCACTACTACCTGTGTTCGTTCTTGTGCTTCGCCCATGACCATGCGTCACTACCCCATTGTCGCAGATAAGATGCTTTGCGTTAGCACAATTGCCGAGCAGGCCTCACCACCTTTAGGAGAACAAGAGCAACGTGGCGGGATTTTCAAGGAATTGTCGCAAATCATTGACGAATCGAGCGGCATCTGCGCCATCGAGCAACCGGTGATCGAAGGATAAGCACAGCGGGAGCACTTTCCGCAGGGCAGGTTTATCTGCCGCCAGTGTCCAGCGCTCCTGAATGCGTCCCAGGCCAAGAATAGCCACTTCGGGCCAGTTGATGATGGGCGTGAAAAAGGTGCCGCCCAGGCTGCCGATGTTGGTGATGGTAAAGGAGCCGCCGCGCATTTCTTCGGCGCTGAGCTTGCCCTGACGCGCCCGCTCGGCAAGGTGAGCCATTTCTTGCGCTAACTGCAACACCGTTTTCCGGTCGGCGTCCCGCACCACAGGCACCAGCAGGCCCTGCGGTGTATCCACAGCAATGCCGATGTGGTAGTACTTCTTGACAATGATTTCGTGGCGCTGCTCGTCATAGGAGGCGTTGAAGAGTGGCCAGCGTTTCAAAGCAGCAACAACTGCCTTCACCACGTACGGGAGCAAAGTGAGGCGAACTCCTTGGCTTTCGGCCAGCGTTTTGGCCTGAGCACGCGCCTGTTCGAGTAACGTGATGTCCGCCTCGTCGGCGTGGGTAACCGTAGCCGGGAGGAGGCTGGCTAAGGTCATGCGTTCGGCAATACGCATGCGAATAGCGCTGGCTGGCTGGCGCTCTACGGGTCCCCAGTGAGCAAAATCGGGCAAGGGCGGGCGCGCCACACCCGTCGCCGGCGGGGCGACGGCAGCAGGGGCTGCGGCCACAGCGGTCGGGGGCGTGGCTTCTACTGCGGTTTCTTGGACCGGTGCGGCTACCGGGCGTCGGCCTCCTTGCCGCGCCGCGATGTACGCCAGCACATCTTCCGTGGTGATCCTGCCGCCGGGCCCTGTCCCGGGCACTTCTGCAAGATCGATCCCATGTTCCCGAGCAATTTTGCGGGTGATAGGTGCGGCCAGAATGGGTCGTGCTTCGCCCGCAGCGCGTTGGCCATCTGGGCGACTGGGTGTGGCGGCGGCCACAGTTCGTGGTGTCGCACTAGGAGATGGTTTTGTCCCACTAGCCTGGGCGGCTGTTGGTGCAGGTCCCGCTGGCGTAGCCGCTGCCATGCCAGCTTCCGCCACGTCAAACGTTACCAGCACCGCCCCTACGGGCACCCGTTCACCCGCGCGAAAATGCAGCTTGACTATCCGCCCACTGAATGGACTGGGTAACTCGGCGGTCGCCTTGTCCGTCTCCACTTCAGCCAGGGGCTGATCCGCCTGGACAATGTCCCCTTCCTTCACTTTCCAGCTGACCAAGGTGGCTTCGTGCAACCCTTCGCCCAGATCGGGCAGGATGAATTCTCGCAGCATGGCTTCCTCAAGTAAGCTCTCGTGCCGTTACCCGCTGTTTGCTTCAATATACTAGGCGCCCTGTCTCTGAGTAGGAGACCCTCACTGCACCACGCCGCCTTAGTTATTCCAGTCTGACTTGGCAAAAGCGGGGGGACTTGGCCGGCAATGCAACCTTACCAGGCGTACACTAAACTAAAGCGTAGTTGCTTGGGCTAGCTGGTCGGCAGCAATGGCCATTTGCAGCGAATCGTAGCCATTTTGTTCGGTGATTCGGCGTACGTGTCGCGGGTCGCGCAAATAAGCAAGCTGGTCTGCAAGTAAATCACGAAGCAGTTGACCATAACGCTGCATTTTGTGGGCCTCCCAGCCCCAGTGCAGTGCGATGCTTTGATAAATGTCGCGCGGACGAAAGCGCGAGCAGGCCTGACGGTCCTTAGCAGCGTACACAGCGATCACGTCTAACACGGCACGCGGAAAGATGCCGCACAGGATTCGGGTTTGTTCTTCGTCTAAAGCGGCCCGCACTTCGACGCGGGTCGGGATCCACTCCTGAAGCATTACATCTCCCAATTCAAAGACCAAGCGAAGCTCCTGCCGGTCCATTCGCCCGAGTTGATGGAAGCCATGGTAAAAGTGGACGAGAACATGACCTTGGTACCGCACGATGCACTCGACCTGCTCTTCGACTCCACTGCCGGGCCGCAAACTTCGTGCTGCCGCCACCACTTGTCCTCGTCCCAGCCAGCCGGCAAACAGGTCGAAAAAATGCACCCCGTGTTCCACGAAGATTCCGCCACTCTTTTCGCGATCCCAAAACCAATGTTCTGGCGGTAACCCTTCATCCGCGGCATAGTTCTCGAAGGACGCGTGTAACAATTCGCCCAGGGGCTTTTCTGTCAGGAGCTGGCTCACCTTGTCAAAGACGGGGTTGTACCTCTGCATCAGGTTGGTGATGAGAAGCCGCCCCTGTTGCCGTGCCAGCTGGAGCAGTTCCTGGGCGTCTTCTAAACGGAGGGCCAAAGGTTTCTCAACCACGACATGTTTGCCAGCGAGCAAAGCCTGTTTGGCGTACGGATAGTGCAAATAGGGGGGAGTGGCGATGTAAACCAGCTGGATGTCTGGCCGGGCCAATAAGTTATCCACCTCGACCGGCTCGCCAATCCCGAAGCGGCGCGCACAGGCAATGGCTTGCGGGCGATGCGTGGCCGCCATCGCTTTCAACGCGACGCCTTCCACCTGCGTGAAATGCTGCAGTGCGAACAGCCCGAAATTTCCGCAGCCGATCACTCCCAGCCCGATCGTCTCGACCATGATTTCCCCCGTGTTGGTCAATGCGGCAATCATGCCGTGCGATGCCTGGCCCGAAGCGTCTGCGGCCAGTCTAGCGCACCTGGTCGCGGTGTCCAGATAGCGGCCCCTGCCAAGCAGGATGGGGAGTTTCAGATTAGACTTACCCTGAAGATGTGCGGAAGGGCAAACGGCGATGCATATAATTTCCACGCCCCAGCGCTAGTCGCCCAGGAAATAACTTATGCACCAAGCTCAGCACGAGTGCGGCATCGCAGCGCTTTACTACCTGGATCGGCCCCAGCGCAGTCACCTTGCTCCCGCTGGTGGCCGGGAGCAAATTGTTCGTTTGATGCCGCGACTTTTGTTGGATTTGCAAAATCGCGGTCAGCTGGCTGCTGGCATTACCACGTTCAATCCTCACCGCGAGAAACTGCTCGATACGTACAAAGACATCGGTACGGTCATCGAAGCATTGCGTTTGAATCATCGCGGAAAGTTCGAATCGCTCATGCAGCAATATGCTGGGCCTGCGGTCATAGGCCATGTGCGCTACGCTACCTGCGGCAGCGACAAAAAAAGTTATGCTCAGCCGTTCCAGCGTTACCACGGGTGCCGATGGAAGTGGTTCAGCTTCGCCTTCAATGGACAATTGGCCAATTACCAGGAGCTAAAGAACGAGTTACTTTCGCAACGGGATTATCACCTGACGCGCGACACCGACACGGAAGTGATTATGCATTACCTGAGTTACGAATTACGAGGGGATCAGGAACCAGACCTGGTGCAGGTGTTTCACAATTTAAGCCAGCGATTTGATG
>BEIM01000114.1 GCA_002898995.1 bacterium HR36 | reverse complement strand
CCAGTCCATCGAGGCGGATACTCAAAAAGCGAGCAGCCGCTGGCGTAATTTGCCTGCGCGGCTGGTGGTCGGCAGCGTGTTGATCGCCCTAGCCTTGGCCGTGCTTGTCCTCGATCAGCTGTGGGCACCCTGGTATCCGTGTTTGGCGGTAGCCGCGGTGGGATTCGGTCTGCTGGCCAGCTGGGAATTGCGTCCGCTCCTGCCCGAACCGCGACCCTTGGCCTGGTGGATGCACGGCGGCGTGGTGGCGATTCTTTTGGCCAATTGGGCGACGCCCGCTTTGGCCCGCCTTGGCTCCACCGTCCCACCGTTGTCCCTGGTTACCTTTACTGCGACGCTGATGTTGCTGCTAGGTTTTCTGGCCGAAATGGGGCGATTCCGCGGTAGCGACGGGGCCACGCCGCGCCTGGCTCACGGAAGTCTGGCGCTGCTCTGGCTGGGAGTGGCGCCTAGTTTTCTCGTGCAACTACGGTGGTTCGGCCTGGATGCCCACGGAGCGACCTCGGATCTCGGATTGTGGGCGCTGGCCTTCGGCATATTCGTGCCGAAAGTCGGGGATATAGCCGCTTACTTCATCGGCTCGCTTCTAGGAAGGCGTCCACTGGCTCCCGTGCTCAGCCCGAAGAAGACCTGGGAAGGTGCCCTGGGAGGATTGCTCGGCTCCCTCGTGGCCGGCAGCGCCATGGTCGCGGCAGCACATCAGTTCACCGGCCGCATGCTTCTTGGTTGGCCGATGACCGTTTTGGCCAGCCTCTTGATTGGTATGGTGGCGCAGCTGAGCGATCTGGCCGAATCCCTCATCAAACGCGACCGTCAGGTCAAGGATACCTCGGCCTACGTGCCCGGACTGGGCGGGATCCTCGATACGATAGATTCCTTGTTGTTCAGTGCCCCGCTTGTCTGGCTGCTGTTGCACGCGCTCAGCCCCGCTCGCTGACGAACAAGGTATTGGGCCGGGCTTTCGGTTTTGCGAGGAATGGCAAGCGTCAGCCCAGCGTGCATCAGCCTGCCACGATTCGGGAAGAATATTCTCAAGTATAAGAAAGTTCACATATTGACACATGTTCACTATTTGGCTATAATGCAGGCAGCGGCGGGAGAGGCAACATGGCAGTATCGGCACAACTATCAGTTAACCAGGAGCGGCGGGAGTCAGCCCGCCGGGGTGGCAGCGGCAGGCAGCAACCGGCTGAACCAAATGAGCACGGTGGGCATCCGCCCAGCGAAGGCCGTCAGGCCATTACCGCGCTGCGCCGGGTCGCTACCGTTACTGCTCCAGTGCAAGCAGCCAATGTTCGACGAAGAACGGGTCGGCGGCAGTTACGCCAGCGCAGTGTCGCTCGCCGTCCGCCTCGCTCCTCCCGGACTGGTTTTTTAGTGCCCCGCCCTCATCGCTTGGTGCGCTGGCAACTGCCGGCGTGCCAGCCTATCTTCCAGCGTCCGCACTGCCGCCGGCATATTCTGCTGTCACTGGCAAGTGGTTACGAAGTGGGCGAATTGGAACTGTTGCAATCCAGCCCATTGCTGGCGGTCACCGCCCCGTGGTTGGGTCTGACTCAGGCCGAGCAGCCTATTCGCTACTTTGCCGGCGCTAGTGTTGCAGCGCGCTTGGGTGTCGGGGCGGCGACTAGCCAGGCCGTGCCAACAGCTGCTGCACCAGCCCAGACCGATTCGCTTTTTTGGCACTCCGTGGCTGGGCGGTTTCGCGCCCTCTTCTTATCACCGCGATACGATCCATTGCCCCCTTGTGCCCCTGTGCAGGAACTGTTGGCGGACTGGTTACGACAATGTGTGCGTTTGCGTCTGCAATGCTGGATACAGACACGCGGTGTGATGCTACCGGCGCTGCGGCAGGCGCTAGTGGAATGCCGGCCGCACATTCGCGTGACGCTGGCGCTTTCGACGCTCGATGACCAATTGGCGCGCGCTCTGGAACCGGGAGCAGCTCCCCCCTTATTGCGTCTTCGCCAGTTGCAGTGGCTGCTACGCCACAGCATCCCGACCCAGGTAACGTTGGCGCCGCTGCTGCCCGACCTGACCGACACGCGCGCGAATTTGCTCCCCGTTCTAACGGCCTTGCGGGAACTGCAGATAGCGCGGGCGACATTCGGCTATCTGGTCTTGGATCCACTTGGTACCTGGCAGCACCCTGAATGGACGCCGCAGGACTGGGCTGAGTCCGTTGCCGCACTTTACGAGATGGGCCAATTGCGGCGCTGGGGGCCGAACACTTGGGCGCGCTGCTTGGCCTGGCGAGAACGGCAACGGCGTTATGCCAGTTTGATAGCCTGGGCCGCGGAGTTGGGATTGGACCTGCGGCCCAGCACCCTGGCCGATCCCGATTTTCGCATGCACCCCTCCGAGAGCGGAGCCAACCAGGCCAGGCTTTTGTGGCCCGAATAAGCCACCTGTCAGCCGCAATTGTCGGCTGGATTTGGCGGCACAGCTTGAGCTACGACCGAGTTGGCTGTCGAAGGAGTAGGATATATTGACCACGATCTGCGGCCTGGGACGATGATGGCCCTTTGTCGCGAACTCCACCCGACTATTGAGGATCAACCGCGAGCGCGAATCGCACGACGCTGCTATGGCACGATACTGCATAGGGATAGATCTGGGCACGACGAACACGGCATTAGCCTACGTAGAGCTGAAGCCTGGCGAGCAACCGAGAATTCATACGTTTACGGTGCCGCAGTTGGTAGCGCCCGGCGAGTTGGCCTGGCGGCCCTTGTTGCCGTCGTTCTTATATCTGCCTGGAGAGCATGATTGGCCGAAAGGAGCGTGTGCGTTACCCTGGGACCGTGAGCGCAAGTACGTGGTGGGGGAATTAGCGCGGGAACAAGGAGCCCGAGTGCCAGGGCGGCTGGTGAGTTCCGCCAAGTCCTGGTTGTGTCACGGAGGTGTGGATCGGCAAGCAGCCATTTTGCCGTGGAACGGCCTACCGGACGTGACGCGGATTTCGCCGGTGGAAGCCTCCGCGCGTTACCTGTGCCATTTGCGCGAGGCGTGGAACTGGCAAATGGCGGCGAACGATGAGACGGCACGATTGGAACGGCAACAGGTGGTGTTGACCATTCCCGCCTCGTTCGACGAAATGGCGCGGCGATTGACCTTGGAAGCGGCGCGGCAGGCAGGTTTGGAACAGGTGACGCTTTTGGAAGAACCGCAAGCTGCGTTCTATGCGTGGATGGCCGCGGGCCGCTGCGAGGTGTTCGGGGCAGACGGTTCGGCAGCGCTGGGTCACAGCGACGATGCCCTAAAGCCCGGCCTGTTGTGTGTGGTGGTAGATGTGGGCGGTGGGACTACTGATTTCACGTTGATCCAGGCGGTGGAACGCGAGGGAGAGTTGGATTTGGTTCGGCAAGCAGTCGGCGACCATCTGCTGCTCGGCGGCGACAACATGGACCTGGCCCTGGCACGGCACGTCGAAGCCAAGTTGGGACTGGCGGGAAAGCTTGATGCTGTTTCCTTTTTCCAGTTAGCACAGGCGTGCCGACGCGCCAAGGAGTTGCTGCTAAGCGAGAAACCGCCAACCAGTGTGCCGGTAACCGTGATGGGGCGGGGTCGGGCAGTGGTGGGCGGTACGTTGAGTACGAGTTTGACCGCCGAGGAGATTGCCAGCGTGCTCCTCGAAGGCTTCTTCCCCTTCTGCGCTTACGAGGCCAACCCGGAACGCGCGAGCGATTTAGGGCTGCATGAGATGGGTCTGCCCTATGTGCGCGACCCTGCGATTCCGCATCACCTGGCTGCGTTTCTGCGCACCTTTGCTCCGGAACGTCCGCCAGACGCGGTGCTTTTCAACGGCGGGGTGTTTCAATCGGGACAACTGCGGCAGCGGCTGTTGGAAGTGATGCGGCGCTGGTTAGACCAGCCCGCCCGGCCGTGGCAGCCTCGCGTTCTGACCAATCCCTCACTCGATCTGGCAGTTGCTTGGGGCGCCGCTTATTTCGCATGGTTACGGCAAACCGGAGGCAAACGTATTCGCAGTGGTCTGGCTCGCTCTTATTACCTGGGCGTGGCCCTGGGAGCGCGAGATACCACCGCGCCATCTGACCAGTCCCAGCCGGTTACAGTGCTGTGTGTCGCCCCACGCCAACTTGAAGAAGGGCGGGAAATTTGTCTGCAAGAACCAGCTCTGGTCCTGACTTTGGGAGAGCCCGTCAGTTTTCCGCTATTCGCTTCTGCGGTTCGGCCCCAAGATCGACCTGGTCAGCTCGTACAGGTGCAGCCTGGCCAATTGCAAAGTCTCCCCACGCTCTCCACGGTGCTCAAAGGAGGTAAACGGGCGGGAGTCCGGGAGATTCCTGTGATGATCACGGTCCGGCTGACGGAGATCGGTACACTGGAATTAGGGCTCCGATCGCGGCTCGGCGAGCAGAACTGGAAACTCGAATTTCCGCTGCGACAGGCCCAGGTCTTCGCGAAAGACGCCGCAGTTAGCCAGCCGACTCCACCAGTAGAAATCTCCGATTCTGCCATCGCGGAAACTTGGCCGGAAGAAACACTACAAGCCGCTGGTCAGGCGATCGTAGACGCTTTTCAACAAGATGATGCGGAAGTGCTCCGCCAGTTGCCAAAACGTCTTGAAGCCGTGTTGCGTTGCCCGCGGGAGGACTGGCCGTTGAGCGTGTGCCGGCAATTGTGGCCATTTGTCGCTCAGGTGGTTAGCCAGCGAACGCGTTCCGCGGTGCACGTAGCGCGGTGGTATCATCTGGCGGGATTCTGTTTGCGACCAGGTTTCGGCGACGCACTCGACAGCCATCGCGTGGAACAATTGTGGAAGCTGCTGAGCGTGCCCGGCAAGTCGGGTACGCCAGCCAGCTTGCGGCCAGGGGAAGGCGGGCCGGAATACTGGATTTTGTGGCGGCGGGTAGCCGGCGGGCTTTCTGCCACTCTGCAACAGGCGCTCTTCGACCGGCTCAGACCGTTTCTCCTGCCGCAGCGAGGCAAACAGCCTCCTTATCGCCCCAATGCACATGAATGGGCGGAAATGTGGCGTGCCGCTGCCAGTCTGGAACGTTTACCTCTGGCAAGCAAACAGCAACTCGGCGAAACCTTGCTCCGCGGCCTCAAGCGACAGCCGATTCCCCCGTATGTCTTATGGTCGCTAGCGCGCTTGGGAAGTCGACAACCGCTTTACGGTCCGTGGAATTGCGTGCTGCCTGCGGACAGGATTGCCGATTGGCTCAGGCAACTTCTGCAACTCGAAGCATCTTGGGAACCTGCACCTGCTCTGCCCCGAAAGCTGGAGGCGTCTCCCATGCCTGGCGTTCCGCAAGCCGAAAGCCCTGCCGCGTCGTCAGACGCGCAGAACGCCCTTTCGCAGGAGCGGCGCGATTGGTTGTTTTGCCTGGCACAACTCTCCCGGCGAACAGGATTGCGCGCTGTGGATGTGGACGAGAGCCTGCGCCAGGAAGTGTTGCTGCGCTTGCATCGCTACGGTGCTTCTGCGGAACTAATTGAGGCGGTGAGACAGGGGGGTGCGCGGGCCGAGCAGGAAGCAGGGCGGCTATTCGGAGAGCGCTTACCGCTGGGGCTTCGTTTGGCCGCACCCCTTGTCGATCAGCCATCTGCCTCCGAAACGATGTGACGCCCCGCCCTGGCCGACCTCAGAGTAGGCACTGCTGGATTAAGGGCTGCTGGCAAGGCGGGCCAAGAGCGCAGGCAAGCCTGCGTTGGCCTGGGACGAGGACAACAAAAGCGGCGGTGCATTGAGTCCCATCCTGATGCTGGCAAAGCGCTTCGCCGGCTTGAGCCTGATGATCGGAGAAAACGCCTTGCAGTTGGTGCACAGAATGCAAACGCGATAACTGGCGGAGCAATGCGCTGAGCCGCGATTGCCGGCCCTCTGAAGCCGCACGATTGGGCCAGGCATCCCATGCCTGTAAAGGAGCGGCCTGATAATGATTGGCGAACACGCAGAAGCTCCCGGAATGTGGCAGCGGATGTTCGGCACATTGTGCGGCGGCCAATTCAAGAATCACGGCATGGCCGGTAGCATCCGCCAGTGCTAGCGCCAACCCGGAAGTGCGCGGCGATTCCCGTATCGCACGCAGGGCTGCATCGAAATGGCTCAGGTGGGCCAGTTCAGTCAGAATCGCCCCAGTCGGCGGGCCCGGTTGCACCTGGTGGCAAGCGCGATCCACCCAGGCGAATGCCAGCCCGGCTTCGTTTACTCCGGCGATCGGCAACCCGCCAGCCGGTGCAACCACTAGTGCCGCCGGGCCGTCTTCCGGCTCACGGCAGAAAATGTGCACGTGCTGGCCCAACTTGCCTGGCACGTCCCAGTTCATCGCGATCCAGACGCCCTGTTCGACCAGCGGAGAGTGCAACAGGGCGGCCGTGCATCCAGCAGACCCGGTGCGGGGTGCCTCCGCCCACCGTGCGGCCGGAAGCGATAGCTGCACGCGAGCCCGCCAGATTTCAGGCCAATCATGCCACGCGGTCACCATCATCAGGTCTTCGGGGCTGAGTTGGGCGGCACGCGCCAACGCACGCCATTCTTCCCAGGCAGGACCGCCCCAGCGCTGAAACTCGGTCACCAGCGCATGCACCTGCCGCAACCAGGTCAATCGCTGATGCCGGGAATCTTTGCCTACCCACTGGTGCCACCAGGACCAAACTGCCACCAATCGCTGATGGATTTCGCCCTTGAGCAAATGACCGTGCTGCCGGCCCATTTCCTCCGGGCTTCCACGCACTTGCAGCACACATGGCATCATGCGGTGACCTCCTGCGATGGAACAAGCTCCGTCTCCGTCATTGTGGCAAACACGCGCACTTTTTGCAAGCGTCGGGTTCGGCCGGGCGGGCGCTCTGCCTCCACCCATCCGCCAGCCAGGTGTCGAGCAATAATTGCCCCACGTGGTAGAACAGCACCGGGATCACGGCGAGTGGGTAATGGGGAAAGTAACTGGTAGCGATTTGCAAGCTGACGGGAAGTGTTTTCTGACTCCCGGCAATAGCAACAGCAATACGCTGGGGGCGCTCTAACCCAACGAAGTGGCTGCCGCGCCAGGCTATCCAGAGCGCCACCAGATGTAAGCCAGGTGCCACCACTGCCGCGAGCGCAATCGGCCCCAGCTGCTCCTGCCAGCCGTTTTCGGCCAGACGCAGACCAGCCAGAGCCACACCGTGCAGAATGATAACCAAGACGGACAGTCGGGCGAGCACACTAATCAGCCCGCTTCTTCGGATGACCCAATGCCGCACCCGCGAACTCAAGCGCAGCAGCTGGGCCAATACCATCGGTCCCACCAGGACGACAAGGAGGTCGGCCATCAGCGCTAAGGCGTTGAGCGGAACAGCGCTGCCCAGGGTAATGGCCAGCCAACCGCTGGTGACCAGCCATGCGCTGCTGGTGCTGGCGACGGTGATGGCGATGGCGGTCGCTTCGTCTCCGCCAGCCAGCCGTGTCCACACCGCCGCCGACGCTAAAGTACATGGCACACAGGCGCAGATCGTCAAGCCCGCGGCATATTCCTGGTAACCCAGCCCCACCAACCCTGGTACCAGTGCCCAACTGAGCAAGGGCAGAATGCCATAATTGACCGCCAGCGCCCAGAGAATCGCTCGCGGTTGCAAGACCGCGCGCAACAGATGGCGCAACGGGACGCCTAACGTAACCAGGAACATGGCCACCGCTACATTATTGCGTGGGGGCCAGCGACTGAGAACGTTGTACACTGGCTCGGCGAGCAACAGGCATACGGGCACGCCCAGGCTCACCGCGATGACGAACCATCGCCGGGCCAGTTCGCGCACGAGCCGCCGCCCGTGCCGCGCTTGCGAAAGACCAGCGCTGGTACCCGGAGCAATACCGTCTTGGTAATGGGCCAACATAGGTGCTCATTGTATGCTCCACTTGGCCTCGGGAACATCGGAGCGATATTCTCTGGGGTTTTCCGCTTTTTGCTGCATGCGAGCGTTCCTGTCGCGCTTGCCCAGGGCGCCATCCAGGGCGCGGCACGAAGTCGCGCTCACTTTCCACCTGCGTACGTGTCTTTAGGCTGGAATGCTCTCAGCGGAATCTGTCCTCTTCTCGGCATTGGTCGGGAGAAAGCTCCAGAAACGGGAAGCGTTCACCCGCTGTGGCACACAGCAACGCACGGCGGCGATCGAGGAGCTACCGCGACAAAAGCAACGGGGGTTAGTCAAGCATGCGACCTCAAACGCCCGTGACAGCAAAGTGGCTGCACACCAACCCCAGCCATCCCCGATGCTGGTGGCGCACGCCTATTCTCTTCGCCTGAATTGGGCTGCTTCGTACAAATTCCCCTGGACTGATGTGTTCTAGTGTGGCTGATTGCGAGAAGATCGGGAAGCCACCGAGGAGGAGACATGCACAGTGCCAAGGGAAGCTGTGGCGGATGCACACAGGGTGAGTTCCCCGAGATGGGTGAAACGACAGCTTCACCGTCGCGCGAAAGCCAGGTGCTCTCGATTGGCATTGCCGGCGTGGAATCGGACTGCACTCAAGTAATCCGGATCCTGGGGCGGCATCGGGAGCTCAGTTCCGCGGCATGGCTGCGAGGCATCTGGTGGCTGGCGTGGTTAGTATGCTGGAGCCTGGTAATGGGGGTGGGGTTCGCTTGGGCCAGCCCTAATACTGCGATACCCTTCCGCTTGCCCAAAGGGTTTGTCGTGGAGCTATTCGCCGATGAGAAGTTGGCCAACGACATCTACGCGATGACCCTCGACGAGCAGGGCCGAGTGATCGTGACCAGTGCGGGTTACATCAAGCGCCTGGAAGACATTGACGGGGATGGGCGCGCGGATCGGGCTGTGCTGCTGGCCAATGTGAGAAGCGGGGGCATGGGACTATGCTGTGATGGCGAGTATGTCTATTACTGCGGAGATGGTTGGCTGTCGCGCTATCGGCGCATGGGACCAAACGGGGAACTAGCCGCCGAACCTGAAAAGATTCTACCGCTGGCGTTTGGGGAGCATGGTGGGCATG
>BEIM01000113.1 GCA_002898995.1 bacterium HR36 | reverse complement strand
ACTTGCGATAACTGGCGGGGAAAACATCTTTACCGAAATCCGTGTACGGTGGTCGCACCTTCAGCACTTCAAACAAGACGGGCTTGCGGAACAGGTAGATGCCCATGCTGGCTAGGTAAGACCGTCCCTGAGGCTTCAACCCCAACCGTTCCAGCCAAGCGGCATCGGTGCGCAGGCGATCGAGCTGTTCAGGTTTGTTAGGCTTTTCCACGAAATCAATGACTCGGCCCTCGGCATCTAGGCGAAGAATTCCGAAAGCGCTGGTTTGCTCCTCGGCAACAGGCAAAACCGCAACGGTAATGTCGGCAGCTGTGCGTCGGTGTAATTCGAGCATCCGGCGAAAGTCCATGCGATAGAGTTGGTCGCCTGCGAGGATCAGTACATCGCGAATATGTTCATCCTGCAAGTAGCGAAGATTCTGGCGTACCGCATCGGCGGTGCCCTGATACCAGTCGGTAGACTCCATGGTTTGCTGCGCTGCCAGGATTTCCACAAACCCGCCGTGAAACTGATCCATTTTGTATGTGTTAGAGATGTGGCGATGTAAACTGACGCTGAGGAATTGCGTAAGCACGTAAATCTGATTGAGCCCGCTGTTAATGCAGTTGCTGATTGGGATGTCTATAAGGCGGTATTTGCCGGCGAGAGGCACTGCAGGTTTACTGCGATGTTTGGTAAGGGGGTACAGACGGGTGCCGCGCCCACCACCGAGGATCATGCACACCACATCACGCATGGCTGCCTTCACCCTGAAGAGATGGCCGATAAGAAACGTGCCAATCGGGCTTAGTTCATACAACATTGTACGAAGCCATGCTGCAGCGAACATGGGACAAAGTGCCTGCCTGCCGATTGGGACTGATTGGTGACCATCCCTGGGCACGCGCACTAGTGGAAGCGGCGCAGTTACGCGGCGGCTGGCTACGTGCTTGTGCCGGGCCGCCCGAATTATTGGCCTGGGCCGTGCGTCTGTCCGCGGAGGTGGCGACCAACTCGGAGGCGCAAGCCGTCCTCAGTGACACTGAGCTGGACATCATCATCCTGGCCGACGCTTTGCCGTTTCGCGGCCAACTGCTGATGGAAGCAGTGCAATTAGACAAAGCAGTGCTGGTGATTCACCCTGCCGAGCTGGAAGCCGAGCGGTATTATGTGGTGCAATTGGCTATAGAGGAAAGGCGTTTCCCGGTCTGGCCAATGCTGCCTCATCGTTTTTTCCCTGGCTTGGAGCCATTGCGTTCCTGGTTGCGGCAGATAGCTGGGCAGTCATCCTGGCAGCTGGAGGCCAGTGTGCCGCTTGCCGACAACAGCGTCTCGGTGAGCAGCGGAGTTTCTCCACAACTCACAGACTCGCTTCTCGGCGCCCATCCGCTATGGTATTGGGCGGATTGGTTGCGGCTGATCGGTGGGGAAGTAGCAGAAGTGTATGCGGTGAGCGATGCAGCGCGTCTCGATCGCCCAGCTTGCCCGCTGACGGTAACCGGACGCTGGGAACAAGGTGGCCATTTTGTGCTGCGGTTCGCACGCCATGTGGCCGAGGGTTTTCAACTGAGCACTAACCACGGCACGATTATCTGGCAGGGCGCTACCGTGATTCCAGGCGAATACCAACTGAGTTGGCGGGATGCGGAAAAACAGGACACGTATAGCGGTTCAAGCGATGGGGTGTGGGCAGCTTACGCGGACTGGCTGCTGCAGTCGGGACCAAGTCGCGGCCTACCGCCCCAATGGCTGGACGTAGTTGCGGTTGCCGAGATTGTCCAAGCGGTCGAAGAAAGCCTGCGGCGGCGTAAAGCCGTGTCGCTGCTCCACCAGGAATACACCGAGTCCGCGGTCTTCAAAAGCCGAGTTGCCACACTGGGTTGCGGGCTGGTTTGGGCGATGCTCGTGTTGGCCATGATTTCCCCTCTCGTTCCGCAAGTGCTTTACCTAATCCCGGGCCTATTGCTTATTTGTCTGGGCTTGTTTGTTTTGGGCTGGTTGGCGTTTCGCCGCTAGAGCTGCCTGGTAACGTCTCTGTTAGCTATGGTCGAATTGTTTTTTGCCGCGTCGAGGATAAAATGGCTAAGAGAGAAGCGGGATATCGCAAGGCTATTGCGGATTGAGGAAACTATGCTGGCAAAAGTGCACCAAATCGGTCTGGCGCTGGCATTGGTTGCGATCTGGGGGATGTACGCACCCACTGCGACAGCCTGCCCTGGCTGCAAGGAAGCGGTAGCTGCCCAGGATATTGAAGCCGATTCGGATGTGTACAATCCAAGCCAACTAGCGCGGGCCTACAACTATAGCATTTATCTCATGCTGGCGATGCCCTACTTGCTAACGGCGTTTTTCGGTGCGGCCTGTTACATCATGATGCGGCGAGCCCGAAACAACAATGGCAATGGAAATGCGAGCGGCAAAGGCTCGTCGACCGAAGATGCCAGGGACTTGGGTGTAAGGGAAGAGCACACTCGGGAACAAGTTTGACAGACGGGAGGCGTCTTGGCAGCGACAGGTCAGCAAGTTTCCGTTCGGGCGGCGCGAGTTGGTGATGTTCCCGCTATCCACGCGCTGATTCGTACCCATGCAGAGCGGGGTAAAATGATTCTCCGCACCCTCGACGAGCTCTACGCCAACATCCGCGAATTTCACGTGGCCGAGTCTGCAGAAGGAGAAATTGTAGGCTGCGCGGCAGCGCACGTGTTCTGGAACGATTTAGCCGAACTCAAATGCCTAGCGGTACGTGATGACTGGCAAGGGCGGGGAATCGGTCGCGCGCTGTGCGAGGCCTGCTTGCGCGATCTGGCGCGGCTCGGAGTAAGGCAAGTGTTTACGCTCACCAATGTGCCAGAGTTTTTCGAGAAAATCGGCTACCGCCGGGTGGATAAGAACAGCTTACCTCGTTTCATCTGGGGCGAATGCATCCGCTGCCCGACCTTTCCTATCTGCAATGAGGAAGCCTTGGTACGAGAAGTGCCCTGTATGGAAAATCTTGATCCGTAGCAGCGGTTTCCTTTCCATGCTGACGCTCCAGATGGCCTTACGCTAGGCCTTTCCCTCATCGGCAGCGCCGAGAAATCTCGCGCTTGGTACCGTGAATCTCGCTAGCGTATAAGAGACGTTTGCATGCTCTACTTGCCGGGATTCAACGCGCGTCAGCAAGATCAGCCCGCCGACAATGCCTGCGGCGCATGCATGGCTGGCGGAAGCCAATTGAACACGGTAAAGTTCCGGTTGCGTAACGGCAGCGCAGACATCCGTCCGGAGCAGAGAAATCTGCGCAGTCATCCACTATAATCGTTCCTAGCGCCTCGCAAGGCATGGCGCTGAATGGATAAGGAGATTCGGCTATGGTGGAATGCGATATTCGGGACGTGAAACTGGCAGCGGAAGGGAAACGACGGATTCTCTGGGCCGACCGCGATATGCCCGTGTTGGCGCAGATTCGGGAGCGGTTCGCCCGCGAAAAACCTTTGGCGGGAATCCGCATGTCGGCCTGTTTGCATGTGACTGCGGAGACGGCCAACCTGATGCGCACCTTACAGGCTGGCGGCGCCGATCTGGTCTTATGCGCTTCCAACCCTCTGAGTACGCAGGATGACGTGGCCGCAAGTCTCGTTCAGGATTATGGCGTGCGGGTTTACGCTATTCGTGGCGAAGATACGGATACCTATTACCGCCATATTGCCGCCGCCCTGGACCACGGTCCGATGCTCACCATGGATGATGGGGCAGACCTAGTGTCGTCGCTTATCTTCGTGGCTATCGGCCGGCTCCGCGACGTGCATCCCCGCGTTCGGGAGTGGGCGGAGCGCACCGGCAAAGAGCGGTGCCAGCAAATCATTCGTGGCGTGCTGGGTAGCATGGAAGAAACCACTACGGGAGTAACACGCTTGCGGGCGATGGAGCGGGATGGTGTGTTGCAGTTCCCCGTGATCGCTGTCAACGACGCCGAGAGTAAACATTTTTTCGATAACCGCTACGGTACTGGCCAGAGCACCATTGATGGGATCATCCGCGCCACCGATGTCTTGTTAGCGGGAAAAAAAATCGTAGTGTGCGGCTACGGTTGGTGCGGTAAAGGAGTTTCCCTGCGGGCACGGGGTATGGGTGCGACCGTCATCGTCACCGAGGTTAACCCGATTCGTGCGCTAGAAGCGGCGATGGACGGTTTTTTGGTTATGCCTCTGGCCGAGGCTGCCAAAATTGGCGACCTGTTCATCACCGTAACCGGCAACAAGCACGTGCTACGGCGAGAACATTTCACCGTGATGAAAGACGGAGCCATTCTTGCCAACAGCGGACACTTCGATGTGGAAATTGATTTGCCGGCCTTGCGGGAAATGAGTGTGGAAGTGGTGCGGCAGGTACATGCCCACGTGGATGAGTACCGCTTGCACGATGGTCGCCGATTGTACCTGATCGGCGAAGGCCGCCTGGTAAATCTAGCAGCGGCGCACGGCCACCCGCCCAGTGTCATGGACATGAGTTTCGCCACCCAGGCCCTTAGTGCTGAGTATTGCGTTAAGAATCGCGGCAAACTCACCCCGAAGGTCCACGACGTGCCCGACGAGATCGAGGACACGGTTGCCCGCCTGAAACTCACCTCCATGGGCATTCAAATTGACTCCCTCACCGATGAACAAAAACGCTACCTATCCGCCTGGGAGCAAGGCACCTAGCCTCGGCTAAGCGTAGCTAGTCCAATTATCACGGTGGTGGACTGGAAGCAGTGCATGACCCGCAAGTTTACTTTTCTGGGCACGGCGACCTCCAGCGGTGTACCAGTGCTGGGCTGTGATTGCCCCACCTGTACTTCCTCTGATCCGCGCGATCGCCGACAACGCAGTGCCGCGCTGATAACCCTCGCTGCAGGCCGCATCCTGATTGACACCCCGCCTGAAATCCGCTACCAACTTCTCCAAGTGCACGCGACGGATTCGTTGAGGGAACTGCCTATCCGCGCCGTGCTTTATACGCACCACCACGCCGACCACATTTTTGGTTTCGATGATATTCGCGGCTTGTGCAGGATCATCAAAGACGCATTACCAGTTTATTGTCGGGAGGACACCGCCCAATTTATTCGCCACACTTTTGCCTACGCTTTTGACGAGAGGTTAGCTGCCTGGCCCCCCGGACTAGTACCGCGTGTTAGTATTCATTGCTTTACTGACGGGGAACCGTTTACGATCCTGGGCCAGACAATCGTGCCTATTGCTCTGGAACACAACATGCCCGTAACCGGGTTTCGTCTGGGAGAACTTGCGTATTTGACTGATGTGGGCAGCATTCCTGACGAGAGTTGGCAATATTTGGAGGGCGTACGAATCCTGATTCTCAGCTGCCTGCGCCCCGAAAAACCGCATCCGGGCCATATTACTTTGCAAGAGGCTTTGGCGATCATCGAACGCATCAAGCCCCAGCGCGCCTATCTGACCCATTTGGGACACGAGATGAAACACGCCCGCATCAGCCAGCAACTTCCCGCGGGCGTCATGTTAGCCTTCGACGGCTTGAGCTTCGAGTTCTGAATCGGCGAGGAGAGGAGCATGGCGAGTGGCGAGGTGTGGTCGGGGGTCCATGTGGTGATCATGGCAGGCGGTTCGGGGACACGCTTCTGGCCGCGCAGTCGTCGGTCGCGACCCAAACAGTTACTAGCGCTGGTCGGGGACAAGAGCCTGCTGCGGCAATGTGCCGAGCGTTTTGAGGGACAAGTGCCTGAGGAACGATTGTGGACTATTACCACCGCTGACTTACAACAGGCAGTGTCTCACGAGTTGATGGGACTGGTTTTGCCAGAACGCATTATTGGCGAGCCGACGGGACGCGATACCGCTCCTTGTCTCGGTTTGGCCGCAGCCTTGATTGCTCGCCGGGAAGCGGACGCAATAATGATTGCTGCGCCAGCGGATCACCTGATCGAACCGGTAGCGGTCTTTCGCCGTGCCATGCAAGCAGCGGTGCTGTTGGCGCGAGAATTTCCCACGGGCTTGGTTACTCTCGGCGTTGCACCGACCTGGCCTGCAACGGGTTACGGTTACATTCGCCGCGGTGCCTCTCTGGGCGAGCGTCTCGGCATCCCGGCCTTCCGTGTGGCGGAGTTCCGCGAGAAACCTGACCATGCCACGGCCGAGCAGTATTGCGCCAGCGGCGAATTTTTCTGGAACAGCGGGCTATTCGTCTGGCGGGTGGAGGCGCTGTTGCGTGAACTGGAGCGGCAGCAACCGCGTATCTCTAGTGCGGTGTGTCGCATAGCCGAGGCCTGGGATTCACGGCAACGGCAAGAGGTGCTGCGTGCCGAATACGCCGCTTTGCCGAAGATCAGCATTGACTACGCGGTGATGGAGGGCTGTGCCACCGCCGTAGTGCTGGCCGCGCCCTTTCGCTGGGATGACCTAGGCAGCTGGTCGGCATTGGAACGCCTGCATCCCCAGGATGCCCAGCACAATACGATACTGGCTCAGCACGTCGGCCTGGATACGCACCGCTGCTTGATCGTCGGGGCCGGCAAGCAACTGATCGCCACCCTCGGCGTGCAAAATTTGCTCATCGTCGCGACCGAGGACGCGATTCTGGTCGCCCGCAAAGACCGCGAAAACGAAATTCGCCACATCGTGCAACTATTGGAACAATCGGGAGGAGAGGCGTACTTGTAATGAACCCGCATTCGCGCTCTTCAGGACGCTTGTTGGGATTAGATTACGGCGAAGTGCGGATTGGCATAGCCATCAGTGATCCGGAACGACGGGTCGCTTCCCCACTGGCTGTGTATCAACGTCGTTCCCAGTATGAGGACGCGGATTATTTTCGCCGTCTCGTTTACCAGAGAAGTGTCTCGGGAATCGTGGTGGGATTACCCCGCCATACCAGCGGTGAGGAAGGCGCTGCTGCCGAGGCTGCCCGACAATTCGGCCAGTGGCTCCAGGAAATCACTGGATTGCGCGTTGCCTACTGGGATGAACGTTTCACCACACAGCAAGCAGAGCGTTTGTTGCAGCAGGCCGGCATATCGGGCAAAATCCGTCGCGAAAAACTCGACATGATCGCTGCCCAAGTCATGCTCCAATCTTACCTCGACGCGGGTTGTCCTTCCACTCAACCTGCGACCCCAAACTCATCAGCTTGATCCGATCCGAAGGCAGCGCGAACACAAGAGCGGCCACTCTGAGACCGTCTGGAACGCCCAGACGTTTACTCCAGGATCTCGGCAATTTTTTTATCGGCGATCTCTTGTGCTTTGCCTTCGTGTTCATCCGTGAGGTTCTGAATCTTCTTTTTTGCTCGCTCGCCGTCGTCCTCGCTCATGGTCTTGTTCTTGACTTCCTGCTCGATGCGTTTGTTAGCGTCCCGGCGAACATTGCGGATGGCCACTTTAGCATCCTCGCAGAGCTTCTTGACTCGTTGCACTAGTTTCTGCCGCTGCTCACCGCTCATGGGCGGGATGTTTAAACGCACCACTTTGCCGTCGCTCTGGGGAGTTAGTCCCAATTCGCTCTGCTGAATGGCCGAGACAATGTCTTTGCAGGCATTGGCGTCGAACGGGCGGATGAGAATCTGCTGGGGATCAGGCGTGCTGATGGCCGCTAGTTGCTTCAATGGCGTGAGCGTGCCGTAATAGTTGACCTTGATGGTATCTACCAGGGCGGGACTGGCGCGACCCGTGCGAATGGTGCGCAACTCTTCGCGCAGGTGCTGCACTGCTTTTTCCATGCGTTGCTGGGCGTCTTTGATAATGTCGTCGGGAAGCATGGTCATTCTCCCAGACACTGGACGGCTCGAGGATGATGCGGCCTGCCACATGCAGCTACAGGATAGCGTGTCCTGAAGACATCCTGGAATTATTCGCTGGTAATCAGCGTACCGATGGGTTGCCCGGCAATGGCACGTTCGATACTGCCTTCGCGCTTCACGTTAAAGACCAGAATTGGCAGCCGCGCCTCCATGCACATATGAATAGCAGCCATGTCCATCACCTGCAAGTTATCACGGAGTACCTGCGAGTAGGTGAGGCGTTCGTAGCGAACAGCGTGGGGATTGCGCTCGGGGTCATCGCTGTAAACGCCGTCCACTTTGGTCGCCTTGAGCAAAATATCCGCTTGCAATTCGCGTCCCCGCAGTGCCGCCGCCGTATCTGTCGTAACAAAAGGATTCCCTGTGCCACCACACAGGATGACAATCCGGCCTTTTTCTAAATGGCGCAGGCAACGGCGGCGGATATAAGGCTCGGCCACGGTTTCCATGCGAATGGCCGACTGTAACCGTGTCTCGCACCCCAGATACTCGAGGGCGTCTTGCAAGGCCAGGCCGTTGAGCACGGTGGCCAGCATCCCCATGTAGTGAGCCGTCGCTTCCTTAATCACTTCTCCGCCTGCGCTGAATTGCGCTCCCCGCAAAATGTTTCCTGCCCCTACCACAATCGCCAACTGCACGCCACTATCACGTACACGTTTGGCTTGCCGCGCTATCGTCAGCGTCTCTTCAATGCTGATCCCAGTTTTCCCCGAACCACTGAAACTTTCCCCACTTAACTTCAAAATCACCCGCCGATAGCGGGATAATGGACTCCGCGAGGTTGAAGTGTTCGTTTCCGACATATTGGCTCCTTCGATACCGCTCCCAGCCAAGAGCGCCACACTGACACACCCAAGATGCCACAACCAGGCCGAGTCGCCAAGGAGCGGTCGGCCTCCTTGCCATTGTAGCATAAGCTGCCTGGGTCTGGGCAAGGCCAACTCTAACCCGCAACGCGATGCAAATGCGCATCCGCCGATGTATGCTCCTGGTCGTGCGGTTCGTAGTCTCGAGCACAAGCACCGCAACCCAACCCTGCGAAACGCGGTCGAAATGGCCAACCATTCTCCATTGGCTGTGGTCGGCCGGGGGAATGATTGCGTCGTTGGGTCGTGCCGTAGCCTCGCGAAACGAGGGAGATACGTGCCGCACCAGATGCGTCAGGTGTCAGCCAGCCGTGATGGCCAGGTTCACTTTTGAACAGATGCGAGCGAGTACTCACGATGGGCCAACGCGCAGCGCATCTTGCGTCACGTTAGCAGTCGCGAACGCCTATCTCACTCGCCTGACAGCCACCGTTTCTCTTACGTCAGCACC
>BEIM01000112.1 GCA_002898995.1 bacterium HR36 | reverse complement strand
ACCAATCCGCAGGCATACAGAAACAAAGTTGGCCACCACCAATAGCGACCTGCCAGCCACCATGCTGACGGCTCGGACCACCGTAATGTTGCCTGCACCAGTAAAAGGGTGGACTGGAGCAGCAGCACAAACACCAGGAGGCGGTATTGCTGCCAAACTGCCAGCAGCACGCCAGGAAATAACAGGGACAGCAACGGGGCCAGCAGTCCAGCCAACGGCGGTAGCAGGATGACCGCCAGGAGTTGGCGACCAGTGTTGCTGCGAAAGCCCGTATCCTTGTCGTCTTGTGGCAACTCCGGGCCAAAGCCCGGTGGTTCTTTCGGATTAGGCGGTGGGGGTGGGCGTTTGCCGGCCAGCACTTCGCGGATCGTGGTGATCAACTCTTCCGTGCTGCCTTTGAAGGTGCGTCGCAGGTAGATTTCGCAGTGGGTGAAATGCCAATGCACCGTGTCGCCGGCTGGCCGACCGATAACCTGGAACCAGGTGCCGTTGGTGTACCCTAAACCGAGCCATTGCTTGTCCACCACGGTCAGAAAGAAAACCACACTCACCCGCGGCCCGATCCGCTTCAGCAGATGAGGCACATGCTTTTCTTTATCGCCGGTCAGATGCACGCGCAGGCTGCGGAAAGGTGATTTGCCCTTCAAATCCTCGCGCAGGTTGAACACCGCCAGTTGTTTCTGGGCGCTGACGCTTTCTGTATCGGCTACGAAGACATAGTCCGAATCCTCGAGCAAATCGCGCAGGGGGGTCAGCCGTTCAATAAACGCCGCCGCCTCCTGGCACAGCAGCAAACCGATGGCCGCTGCAAGACACGCACTAATGGAGTGTCGGTAGGTCATTTTGCGCACCCTGTCCTGCTGGCAGGTTTGCCGGTAGTCTGACGCCCACCGTTGCTTCGCGCAGGAAAGAGTTAGTTTTCATGGGGCGGAATAGGGGAGACGGCTATTTTACAGAGTTAGGCTCCCAACCGCCGATCACCTTGAGCGCCACGGTTTCTCCGAATGGCGGGAGGGCCGCGGGTTCGGACGTTTGGCCTGGCGGGGTAACGCCAGCCGATCCCGGCGTTCTTGGCCAGTATTCTAAAGCCGTCCAGACGCCAGCCACGAACCATTGACCCAAGGCCACCAAGGTTTCGAAGGGGAAGCGTACAGGCCCGCGCAGTAAGGCCAGGTTGTAATAGCAAGCCAGCCACAACGCCGCCAGAATCGCCACGCTGAAAATGGCCGAGGCCCGCCCTAATAACCAGCCCAGGCGTGGCCAAGT
The DNA here is from genome assembly GCA_002898995.1 of bacterium HR36. Taxonomy (GTDB): domain Bacteria; phylum Planctomycetota; class Planctomycetia; order Gemmatales; family HRBIN36; genus HRBIN36. The sequence goes on along the minus strand of BEIM01000112.1, from coordinate 7,942 downwards.
CCGCTCGGCTTCCCATTCCCACCAGCCGGGGCGAAAGCACGCCACGATGAGCGTTGCCAAGGGAAGCACCAACGGATGCAGGTCATAGTGCATGAAATGGAAGCACGTCAGCAAGCTGCCTGTAAGCAAGAACGCACCCGAGGGGGAGTTGCCTAGCTCCAGTAACTCAAGGTGCCGCCAACGCCACCACCACAGGCCCGCAACAACTACGGCGGTTGTAACTCCAACGAAATACAGCAGCAAGCGCGACACCAACGTCGCTGGTAAGCGCCAGCCGAAATACTCGCCGAACCGCTCCCCGTTGGTCTGCTGCAGCCGCAGTGTGTTGCCATCCTTGCGGACTATCAACACGGCTCCTGGGTTATTGGTGTCGCCAGGCCGCTCCCAGCGCCAGGTGGGTAGGGGATTCCCTGCAGCGTCCCGAACATCCGGCCAGTGATCGTGCCCCCAACCGAATCGCCAATGCGCTTGCAAGGTTGCCCAGTCCCAGATCGGACGTCGGGGCAGGGCGTACAAATCGCGGCTCATCCAGACCCAGTTCTCGTCGCGGTCATAAACGTCGGCGGCGCGTCGACCCACCTGCCACCAGCGCTGCCAGACAGCCCACGCCTCGCTCAGCCGTTCCCGATTAATGGCAATCCGCCAACCATGGGCGTGCTCGTCCCAGTACACCAGGCGTTGCCACACGTTTTGCTTGGCTGGTACGCGGGGAGCGGCAGGCGCTAGCCCACCGTGAATCGGCGGCAGCAAGAACGGGAGGGTCGCCATAACCAGCATGCCGGCCGACAACGCCATGCCTACCGCCATGCGCCAAGCTGCGATCACCAGAGGCACCCAGAACAACGCCACGAAAAAAACGGGCTTGTACGCTAACAATCCCCACACCAGACCCGCAGCGAACAACCGTTGCTGACTCCATAAGGCCCAGCCGGCCGCTACCAGAAACACCGTCAGCAGCGGATTTTGTCCCAGCACTAGACCGTGGTAACAATTGGGAAAGAGCCAAATGGCTAGGGCCGCTTCGCCAGTACGTAACCGGCCAGCGGTGGCAATCTTTACACACCAGGCCGCTACAAATCCGAGTATGGCGTAGATCAACACCACCACGCGGTGCGCGGGCTCGGGTGGCAACCACGCCCACAACTGTGTAAAAAGACCCCAGATCGGCGGGTAGAGTGGCCCCTCGATTTCGGATTTCGGCAAGGTGGAATGCTCGCGGCTGTTCCACATCCCTTTAAGCAACAAATCGCGGTACATCAACTCCAGGTCGTCGCCCTGGTAGCCCTGCGCCAACACTTCTCGCTGTGGCCCGACCAGGTAGAGCTGGTAACCGTGCCCCTGGCCGATCATGCGTCCGAGCAGCCATTGCCCAGCGAAATCGCAGGTGATATGCCCTTTGCATGACCAGGCGTACTCCACTGAGCGAGCCGCCACATACAGCGCCAGCAGCCAGCACAACCCGTTCAGACCACTTCGCCAACGCTGTCCAACTTTCGCCCAGATAGACCAGCCCCGCCACCAAGCTACCACGAGCAGCGCAACGGCACTGCTCGCAGCCAGCACCGCTGCGGCAATCCCTAACCACCAGACTGTTGGCACGGTTACCAGCAAGGCGTTGCTCCCGCTGTCGCACGATCGAGGCCAACACGGCGGCTGGCTTTCGCTCTATCATACACGAAGAATAGGAGCAGTGGGCATCAGCCCGCTGTGTCTGGAGCGAAGCGTAGGCCGCCGGGAACGGCGCGTCAATCCCTTGGACGAAGCAAAGCGCAGGAGGCAACTACGAGAGCGAGGCAAGCAATGGCCGCAGATTTTCCACGGCTCGGTGTGATCGGTGCCGGAAAAATGGGCGGGGCTTTGGTAAGAGGCGTTTTGGCTGCTGGCCTAACCACGCCCGAATCCGTGTGTTTCAGTTGTGCGCGTGCTGAGTCACGAGTACGCCTGGCGCAGCAAACGGGGGCACGAGCGATGGCGGATAATGTGCAGGTGGTGGCGGAAAGTGACATGGTCGTGCTAGCGGTCAAGCCTCAGGTTGCCATGGAGGTGCTGCGCGAGATCGCCCCCAGGGTAGCGCCGCGCCATCTCATCATTTCGATCGTGGCCGGTCTGCGCCTGGCGGTGCTGGAAAAGGTCTTGGGGCAGCAAACCCGACTGGTGCGGGCAATGCCGAACACCCCCTGTTTGGTGGGTGCTAGCGCGACCGCCTACTGCGCTAACCAAACGGTTGGCCCAGACGATCTGCGCGTCGTGGAGCAATTGTTTAGCGCCGTCGGAGATTGTTTGGCCGTGAGCGAAGGACTGTTGGACGCAGTGACGGGCCTGAGCGGCAGTGGGCCAGCGTACGTGGCTGTCTTTCTCGAAGCGCTGACTGATGGCGGCGTGCGGGCGGGCTTGCCGCGCGAGGTAGCGTGGCGCCTAGCATTGCAAACCGTGTGGGGCACGGCTAAGTTATTCCGCGAAACCGGGTGGCACCCAGCTCAGCTCAAAGACATGGTGACCAGTCCAGGAGGTACGACCATCACCGGCCTGCAGGTTCTGGAACAGGGGGCGATACGGGGCACCGTCATGAACGCCGTTTATACTGCGGCCTCACGCGCTGGAGAGCTCGGCCAATTGGTGGCAGCTTGCTTCTCTCAAGCTCCCGCCGCTTCTGAGCGAACCTGAAGCGTTGTTTGATTTTCCAGCACCGCCTGCACATCAGCGGGCAGCAGCGTGTCCATTTGCGCATCGTTACGCAGCCACATCTTTTCCAGAATCTGCGGCCGCAGTTGCAAGAAGACTTCCGCCAGCTGGGGATCGAACTGAGTACCGGCGTGTTTGCGAATCTGCTGAAATGCCAAGTCCGCTGGCATTCCCGGCCGGTACGGCCGATTGGAAGTCATGGCATCAAATGCATCGGCCAAGGCCACAATCCGCGCTAACAGATCCGTTTCCTCGCCTTTCAAGCCGTCGGGATAGCCCTTCCCATCCCAGCGTTCGTGATGGTGGCGGACGATCGGAATATACGGCTTGAGGTCTGGCAGCGTTTCCAGAATCGCCGTGCCTTTGATCGTGTGCGATTTCATGATCTCAAATTCTTCGGGGGTCAGCGGGCCGGTTTTGCGGAGGATATGGTCGTCGATGCCAATCTTACCGATGTCGTGCAGGGGAGTGCCGATCTCAAGAATCCGCCGCTTTTCAGCTGGCAATCGGATAGCATCGGCCAGCATCAGGGCGTACTCGGTGACCCGCAAGGTATGGCCGCCAGTGTACGGATCGCGCATTTCCACAGCCTGGGCCAGGGCCGTCACCGTCTGCACAAACATCTCCCGCTGCTTTTCGAGAAGTTGTGCACATTCGATACTGGCGGAAACCGTTGCCGCTAGAGCGTCCGCCAAACGCAAATCCTCCTCGTTGAACGGCGGTTGGGCAAAATTGCGATCCAGATGCAAGATCCCCAGCTTCTTCCGGGGTGAACGGAGCACGGCGCAGATAATGGACGACATCGCTCCTTCCATGATACTCGAGCTGGCCTTCAGCTCCCCCATGAGGCGTACATCGCGGCATAACAACGATTCGCCTTGCTGGAAACAGCGCTGCGCCAGGCTGCTGCTGTACCAGGCTCGCGTCGACAACTCGCGCTCTCCGGTGGATACCGCCTTGATTACCAGCCGGCATTCCTTTTCGTCCCAGAGCACAACAGCAGCGCGCTGGGCATCGAAAGCGCGAACGGCGTCTTCCAGGACGGCGCGGAGCAGTTGCTCGAGCGATTCCGTATGGGTGAGGTGATAGCTGGCTCGCAACAGTGTCAGGAGCCGATCGCCGGCCTGCGGTTTGTCGCCGAGCGAGCCGGCCAGTACCTGCAAGGCCTGCTCCCAGCTGTGCTGCGAACTCGATTCCACAAACAGGTTCTTGGAAGGCGTTTCCACTGGAAATTTAGGCAAGTCCTCTTCGACAATTACGGCCAGAAATAACACATTGCCGCATTGCAACAAGTCGCGGGGGCGCAACTTGCGTTCGACCATCCCAACGCGCACCCCGTTGAGATACGTGCCATTGGTGCTCCCCAGGTCGCGCACCACCCATCCTTGATTGGTGTAATGAATTTCGGCATGGCGTCGGCTAACTGAAGGGTCGTTAACGACCACTTCCTGGCCTTCGAGCCGGCCGATGCGCAAGGCTTCCGTGCTTTCCCAATACTGTCCTTCCCATTGCGGACTGACCGCTCTGAGGCGAATCCGCGGCACGGATTGTCTCCTGTCGGGCTAACGTGTTCAGGCCAGTCGCCTGCACAGGATCGCCTGGTGCGGCAGTGAGTGATCGCGACCAGAATAGCCTGAGATCTCCGCACAGGCGCGAGGTAAGGCAGCGGGGTTTATCCAGCCCCTGCAACTATAGCTCATCCGTAAGTAGGTGCGGCCATTCCCGCATCAACTCCCATATTTTCCGCAGGATTGTTACGCTGTGAGGAAAAAAACTTTGCGGGGCCTGAAAAAAGCTCCAGACCGCTTGACCGCCAACCACTATCGGGCAGATTTGATCGCACACCTTCTGAGGAACGCCTTTTCGCAGGAGCCGGAACTCATGAAGCGAACGCTCGTGCTCGCGCTAATAGCAGGTCTGGGCAGTGGCTGCGCCAGCTGTCCATCGCATCCCTGGCTCAGCCGCTTGTTTCGGCGCGAATGCCCCCCGGTCGTCGAAGCTCCACCGACTACTTCGTTAATTGTGCCGCCGCCGGCCATGCCAGAAAGCCCGTTACCTCCGCCCCGCATTTCTGAAATGATGCCCAGCCCTCGCCTGGCACCCGAGCACCCAGCCCCGCCCAATCAGCACTCTCCCTGATCCTTTGCTACACGAACACGACGCGCGGCTGGCCTGGCCGCACTTCGCCGATGATGTAGGTGGGTACGCGGTCTTCAAGGAGTTGCCGCTGGATGCTTTCGGCGTAATACGGGCTGACAATCATCACGAAGCCGATCCCGCGATTGAACACACGATCCATCTCGGCTTCGTCAATGTGGCCGAGGCGCTGCAACCAGCCAAAAATGGGGAGTTCCGGCCAGCTACCGCGGCGAAGGACTACCTCGCAGTTCGCTGGCAAGATTCGCGGAATGTTATCTACCAGACCGCCCCCAGTGATGTGCGCCATGCCACGAATCACGCGCTTGACTTGGTAATATTGCAACACGTGTTTGACTGGGCGCACATAAATCCGCGTCGGTTCCAAAAGGGCCTGCCCCACGGTCATACGTAATTCAGGGATATACTTGTCGACGCTAAGCCGAGCATGCTCGAAGACGACTTTGCGAACCAGGCTATAGCCGTTGGCATGCAGCCCGGTGCTTGCCAGACCGAGCACCAGATCGCCAGGGCGGATACTTTTGCCATTGACAATGCGATTTCGCTCCACCACGCCGACGCAGAAGCCCGCCAGGTCGTATTCGCCCGGTTGGTAGAAGTCGGGCAGAATTGCCGTCTCTCCTCCCACCAAGGCGCATTCCGCCTCCATGCAGCCGTCGCAAATACCTTTGACCAATTCCCGCGCCAGTGCCGGGTCATCTCGCTGCATCGCGAGATAGTCGAGGAAAAACAGCGGTTCGCCACCGCTGCACAAACAGTCATTGACGCACATGGCCACCAGATCGATGCCGACGGTGTCATGCTTGTTCAGCATCATGGCCACCTTGAGCTTAGTGCCGACACCATCGGTACAGGCCACCAACACCGGATGGCGATAGTTCTTTGCGAACAGCCGGGCGTTGTAATCCAGGCTGAACAAGCTGGCAAATCCGCCGAAGCCATCCAACACGCGCGGCGTATGCGTGCGCACTACCAGTGGGCGCAGCATTTCCAGCGTCTGCTCGTAAATGTCCAAATCTAGCCCAGCATCGCGGTAAGTCAAGCCTCGGTTGATGGACATGAGTGCAGACCGTTCAGCAAAGATGGTTGGGATTTTCGAGTTAATTTCCCCAGTGATTCTCGCCGACTTGCACAGCGAATAGGCTGGGAGCCTTACACTGCAGCTTCGTGCGCGCCTATGCTGGTCGTGGTCAATCAGGATGCCCAGGTAAAATCCCAGCGCAATTCAGCCCCAGACGTTCCCGTACCCGCGTTTGCATAATGGGAATGAGCTCCGGCGGGAGGAAGCGGCTCAGGTCGCCTCCGAAGGCCGCGATTTGCCGAATTAGTGAGCTACTCAGGTGCGAATACTCGACCTTCGACATAAGGAATACGGTCTCGATTTCGGGATCGAGCGTCTGGTTGGTAAGCGACATGCTGAACTCATATTCCATGTCGCTGACGGTGCGCAAACCGCGCAACATCACTCCAGCGCCCAGAGAACGCACGAACCGCACCGCCAGGCCGTTAAACGAACGCACCTCCACGTTGCTGAACCGCCGACACACAATTTGCAGCATCTCCATCCGCTCTTCGACACTGAAAAAAGGTGTCTTTTCCGGATTGATCCCGACGCCGATCACTAAGCGGCGAAAGATGCGGCTACCCCGTTCGATGATATCGAGATGCCCGAGGTGTACTGGGTCGAAAGTCCCAGTGTACACAGCGACCTGCGGATCGGCAGATGGCATGAGTGCCTCCTTGGCGATCCGTAACCCTGTCAGCGTTCCAGCGCGCTGCGGATTGGAAGGGCTGGTGGAGACTATCTGTCGGCCTGTTCCAGGAAATCTGCCAGACGAGCCAGCTCCTCTTCATTGTTGTAGCAATGCGGACTGATACGCAGCCGGCCAGCGCGGTGATTAATCACAATTCCTTCCTGCCGCGCTTGGCGTACCAGAGTTCGAGCTTCTTGCCGTCGTGGTTCTACGGAGACAATGCCCGATTTCTCCTGGGCCAGGCGACTGCTGAAAATCCGCCAACCTCCTGATTCCAACCGCTGACAGAGCTGGTCGGTGAGATATTCAATGCGTTGCCAGATGTTGGCCAATCCAAGTTCCAATAACAGCCGCAAACTGGCGCCAAAGGCCAGCAGGATTCCTGCGCTGAGCGTGCCATTCTCCCAGCGCAAGGCCGAGGGTTTCAGGCGGAAATCGAGCGTGGTGAAATCCCAATGCCGCACGACACTTTTCCAGCCCACACTCACCGGGTCCAGCACCTCCAACAGCTCGCTTCGCAGATAAAAAATCCCCGCACCTACGGGGCCGAGCAACCATTTGTGGCTTCCTGCGGCTAGCATGTCCAGCGGAATGGCACGCACACTCAACGGAATCGCTCCCAAACCCTGAATCGCATCCACGAAGACATGTACCCCCCGCTGATGGCACATTTCCACTAGCTCCGCCAGCGGCACACGAAAACCCGTAGCGAACTCGACAAAGCTTACCGCCACTACCCGGGTGCGGGCATCCATGGCTTGCCGAATGTCGTCCAACACTACTCGTCCGCTGCGGCTCGGCACCAGACGCACTTCCACCCCGCGGTTGGCCAGATTCTGCCAGGGATAGACGTTGGACGGATACTCGTCCGCGGGCACAACTACGTTATCGCCCGGTTTCCAGGGATACCCTTCGGCGACGAAGCCGATACCCTCCGAAGTGTTTTTGATAAAAGCTATACATTCGGGGCTGGTGTCCAGCAGCTGAGCGGCCAAACTCCGGACTTCCTCAATTTCCTTTTCCCAGGCCGGCTCGTTGATCTCGCCGTTGAACAACACGTCATCCGCCCAGGCGCAAAGGGTTTGGTGGGCAGCCCGACTGATAGGCGAAACTGCAGCATGATCAAAAAATGCCCAGCGTTGCGTTACGGGAAATTCCTGCCGCAGTTGCTGCCAATCCTGCTTTGCTGACGTGCTCATGGTCGAGCATTCCCACACCGCTGCGCCTCACGCAGCCGAAAAGACCCGCGCTCACTCTGCTCAGTTTCCTGCGCGCTATTCCACAGCTTGAGGCGAGCAAACTTCGCCACTGCGCACGCAGGGCTAGTAGGCTACCCGGTGGGGGGAGTT
>BEIM01000111.1 GCA_002898995.1 bacterium HR36 | reverse complement strand
AGGAAAAATCAGAAGCATTCAGGTACATAACAGAAAGAATGCGTAATCCACCTGATGGAGAAGCACCATTCCCACCTCCACCTTCATTTAATCGTATGCCAGGACAACCTGTTACTAGATCTAATCGTAATATGTTAGAACGTCTGATTAGAGATTTAAATAGCCTAGATGAAATAAATAAAAGACAGGGAAGATTACAAACACCGCCTACTAGGCAAACAACTAGTACGCCTGGAAAACCATTACCTGGTACATCCCGATCCAGTCCACCGAAGCCATCAAGCCGACCAATGGGTGGTGGTTGGTTTGGTGCAGCAGTTCTTGCTATTCAGCGGGCAGCTGAGGCATATACGGACATTCACCAGCGACCTGCTAAACAAACTCCTCAACAAAATCAACGGTAATCAAATAGATTTAGTATTAATAAAAAATATCAGAGCTAAAAAACCAATCTTTAGAAGACTTCAAATTCGCTAGACCCGCTATCTGGTTTTGATTTGAACCCAGAATCTTCTAAAAAAGACGATAAAAACCAACCCAAATTAGATTTTACCCCAATCCTTTGTTTTGGGCTGATGTTTCGTTAGTTGGATTTCTTAGTATCTCATATAAATAGATTAAAAAGAGAAATGCAGTAACAGCTGCATCGAGCCCTGGAGAAATAAATGTTGAATCTATGTCTTTGGTACCAGTGCCGGTATATTGCCTGCAATATTGTTAGCTTTAGAACGAGCAGCAGAGGCAACCGTAGAAAAGGAAAAAAGAGATAAAAAGTAATCGCCCATGAAAAGTATAGATTATCCAACTTTTTTAGATATTGTGAGGAAAGCTCTGGATAACCGCTTTTTTATAAAAAGGCAAATCTATTTATCGCAATAGCCGCATTTGGGTCCCCGCTATTCACAATGCTCAATGAGGCTTGGAGCCAACCTCCTTGCACGCACATAAGCATACCGTGCAAACAGTACCCGTGCACATCAGCTTTCGGGACGGCATGCTGGCAGCTTCCAACTTCTGTAGCGGTCACGTATCGGCCGGCATGTGCGGGGGAAACGGCAGATTGTGTGCCGCCTCCGTGGCCGCGTTCGCAGTGCGGCGTCATCTGGCGTTGCGCTTTCGGCGGCTCCGTCTGGGCGACCGGTAAGCCCTGTGGCGGTTACATACCTGACTTCGACTGTCTGTAGCCGGTCAGCGGCTGTACGGCTAGTCCTTATACTGTGGGCCGTCGTCGGCATGATGCCGGCGGGGGCTGACCGTGGTAGGCCAGGTTACTAGCATGGAAAATATACGATTCGCTCAGGCGATGCCTGGACACCAGCCGATTGCGTAACCCCAAACAAATACCTTCCACTTTTGCCCATCAACAAGGAGTCCGCCATGCCGCACGATCACCCGGCGAAATCCACCCGCCGCAAGTTCCTGCAGACGACCGCTGCGCTGAGTACTGGTTTGGCCGTGGAGCGCTTCGCCCACGCTGCCGGCAGCGATCTGCTCAAAGTCGGCCTGATCGGCTGCGGTGGGCGTGGTACAGGAGCCGCTTCGCAAGCCCTGCGTGCCGACAAAAATGTTCAGCTTTTTGCGATGGCTGATGTCTTTGAAGACCGCCTGCAGAAAAGCCTCGCTCGCCTGCAACAAGACGAGGAAATCGCTGGGAAGATCCATGTGCCGAAAGAGCGGCAATTCATCGGTTGGGATGCGTATCAAAAGGTGATTGCATGCTGCGACGTGGTGCTGCTGTGCACACCGCCCCATTTCCGCCCGCTGCACGCCCGCGCAGCGGTCGAAGCCGGCCGCCACGTCTTCGCGGAAAAGCCGATCGCCGTGGACGCGCCTGGAGTTCGCTCTTTCCTGCAAACCGCAGAACTCGCGCGACAAAAACGCCTCTCGCTCGTCGCCGGCTTGCAGTTGCGTTACTCCTACCCGCATCAGGAAGCGGTGCGCCGCATCCACGATGGCCAGATCGGCGAAGTGGTATCCCTGCAGGCCAATGATTTTCGTGGCCCGATCTGGGTCTTCCCACGCCAGCCCGGCTGGTCGGATATGTATTGGCAAATGCGGAATTGGTACTACTTCGTTTGGCTCTCGGGTGATTTCAACGTCGAGCAGCACGTGCACATGCTGGACTTGGCCAGCTGGGTCAAGGGCGAATATCCCGTGCGAGCTCTAGGCACAGGCGGACGTATCGTTCGCACCGGCCCAGAATACGGGAATATCTACGACCACTTTGCTATTATCTACGAGTATGCCGACGGTAGTCGGTTATTCGCCCAATGTCGGCAGATGCCGCAATGCGCGAACGATGTGGCCGTTTATGTCACCGGCACCCAGGGACGCGGTGAGCTGCGCGCTGACCGCGTGCAACTGCGGATTGGCCAGGACACCTGGCGCTATCCTGGGAAAGCCAACGTTGCAGTGCAAACCGAGCATGATGAGCTTTTCGCCAGCATTCGTAAGAGCGCACCCATCAACAACGGCGAATACGTAGCTAAGAGCACACTCCTGGCCATCATGGGCCGCATGGCTGCCTACACTGGCCAGGTCATCACTTGGGACATGGCCCTCAATTCTAAGGAAGACCTTTCCCCGCCACGCTATGATTGGGACGTCCCACTTCCTGTCGCCCCCGTAGCCCAGCCCGGCAGAACGAAGTTCGTGTAGCTTTCCAAGTCGCCAAACGGAAGGGCTGCCCGGAATATCGCGGCGGCAATTTGCAAACCGGCATGCACCGAATGCGGACCCGGCTAAGATGGTTATGAGGGCAGGCAGCTCAACAACAGGCCGTGTGGCGATGAGTAACTTCTGGAAATGAACGAGGAAAACCGACCGGAAAACGGCACGCTTTCGCATCCCCTGCGGTGGTTTCCCGAGTTTGTGGAGCTGAGCCGGCGACGATTGCGCCCGCAGGCTCGTGTGCTGGGGCTGGCGCTGGTGGTGGGGGTGGTGGCCGGCTTGGCCGCGATCGTGTTCTACGCGGCCTGTCAAACGGTGTTTCATTTCGCCCTCGGAATCGGAGCTGGGTATCACCCTCCACCGCCCGGCGGCGAGCCTCCTTTGTTTGCTGACCCAGAGAACGCCTTGCATCCGTGGCTGCTGCTGGTGATTCCTACGCTCGGGGGGATTGTCAGCGGTTGGCTCGTCTTCAGATTCGCCCCCGAGGCGGAAGGGCACGGCACGGATGCGGCGATTGCCGCTTATCATCAACGCCAAGGGCTTATCCGGCCCCGGGTGCCGCTGGTGAAAATCCTGGCCAGCGCTATCACCCTGGGGACTGGCGGTTCCGGTGGCCGAGAAGGACCCATTGCGCTGATCGGAGCGGGATTCGGCTCAACTTTGGGTCGGATATTCCGACTGGCTCCCGCGGAACGACGAATTCTTCTAGCGGCTGGCATGGGGGCAGGTGTCGCTGCTATCTTCCGTGCTCCGCTAGCCGGAGCCCTCTTCGCCGCGGAAGTACTTTATCGTTCCCCCGATTTTGAGTCCGAGGTGATCATCCCCGCTGGACTGGCCAGTGTTCTCGCCTACTGTACCTTCGGACTGGTGTTCGGCTGGTCGCCGTTGTTCTCGTTGCCGCCGCAGTTGCTGCAAGTCCTGACTTTCGACCAACCCTGGCACCTGCTGAGCTATACCATCCTGGCGTTATTCCTTGCGGTGCTGGCGATGTTCTACACGCGAACTTTCTAGGGTGTAACGGAATTGTTTCGTCGCCTTCGGATGGGTCCCCACCTCAAACCTGCTCTCGGCGCGCTGCTTACCGGACTGGTCGGCGTGGTGCTCTACTACACGCTGCATCAACAGCAGCGGGTGCTGGCGGTGCTATCGTTTGGCTATGGTGCGCTGCAGGAGGCCATGACCACAACTCCCCCAGCTGATGAAAGCCTGTACTGGGCGGTGAGCCTGTTGGCCATCGCCCTGGGTAAAATCGTGACCACCAGCTTGACCATAGGCAGCGGCGGGTCTGGAGGGGTATTTGGCCCTTCGATGGTTATCGGCGGTTGCGGCAGCGCAGCACTGGGTGTATTTCTGCATCGTTTCTGGCCTGGACTGGTTCCGCATCCGGCCAGCTTTGCCATCGTCGGCATGGCGGGGTTTTTTGCCGCTGCCGCCAAAACGCCGTTCTCGACCCTGGTCATCGTCAGCGAGATGACGGGCGGTTACAACCTCTTGCTGCCAGCGCTATGGGTCTGCGTGCTGACCTTTCTGTTGTCCGACGAGCAATCCATTTACCATTCACAAGCCGAAAGCCGCTCGCGCTCGCCGGCACATCAGGGGGATTACGTTCGCGAAGTGCTGGCTGGCCTGGATGTGAGCCGGTTCTTGACACGGCAGCAGCCGGTTCCTGTGCTGCATCCCGAGGACACGCTGGAAACCGTCTTGCAGCGTTTTGATAATTCTCCCTATTCGGCGCTGCCGGTGGTCAGCAGTGAAGGTTCGTATCTGGGCATGGTGAGTCTGGACGAGGTGCATGCGGCTTCGCGGTTGCCCCATTTGGAACCAATCGTGCTAGCGGCCGATTTGATGCGCGAGGATGTGGTTCCGCTTCGGCCCCACGATCGGCTCGACTACGCTCTGGAGCTTTTCGTCGAGAACGATTTGCTCGAACTGCCAGTCGTGGATGACACGCCCCAGCGTCGCGTCGTCGGCATCGTCCAGCGAAAAGACCTCTCCAGCACGTATCTACGCCACGTCCATGGAATGCGGCAGGAGACGGCCAAATCTTAGCCCTGTATCTTCGGGCGTTTGCGAGTTTGTGAAGTTGGGCTAAAAAGATGGCGGGTCGGGACAGAGCGAGCTGAGGCTCGCCCGAGGTATTCGCCCGGAAAGAAGCTGGTGATGCTCGAGCGATACCTAGCGCTGAAGACGGTCATGATGCCGCGGGATACCAACCCGCAGGGGACGATCTTTGGCGGGGTATTACTCAGCCAGATCGACCAAGCGGGGGCAATCGGAGCCCAATGGGAAATTAGTCGGCGGGGTGTGAGGCCACCGCTGCTAGTGACCGTGGCCATGAATCGCGTGGAGTTCCATCAGCCCGTACTCGTCGGCGACGTCGTCAGTTACTGGACCCATCTGCTGCGTATCGGTCGCACTTCGATCACCATGCACGTAGATGTCGAAGTGGAACGGGATGGGCAGACCGTGAAAGTTACCGAAGCGGATGTGGTTTATGTCGCCATTGCCCAGACGGCGGAAGGCCGGCGGCCGGTGCCGATTTTTCCACCACCTGCAGACGATGAAAGCGAGAGGCGAGCACCATGAAAACGACGGTCCTCCTGAGCTTGCTGGTGCTGGCGAGCACGATGCTGCTGGCGGCAGAACGGGCGGCCATCCCTGCGGGAAAATCGGGGCGGTCCGTGAGCGTCGGTAGATACGGCATGGTGGCGACCAGCCATCCGCTGGCCGTGCAGATCGGCCTGGAGGTACTCAAGAGCGGCGGGAATGCCGTAGATGCCGCCATTGCCACCAGTGCGGCCATGGGCTTGATGGAGCCGATGTCGTGCGGTATCGGTGGCGATTTGTTCGCTATTGTCTGGGACGCAAAAACGCAGAAACTTTACGGTTTGAACGCCAGCGGCCGCGCACCTTACCGAGCGACACGACAATGGTTCCTGGAACACGGCTACCGTGAGGTTCCGACGACGGGCCCCCTGTCTTGGTCCGTACCTGGCTGCGTGGATGGCTGGGAGGAATTGCGGCGGCGCTTCGGCACCAAATCTCTCGCCGAGCTGTTGGCGCCTAGCATTCGCTATGCCGAAGATGGTTTTCCTGTGCCCGAGGTGATTGCGGGATACTGGCAATCCGCAACACCCTTGCTCAAACGCACACCCGAGGCGAGCAAAACTTTTCTTATCCAAGGCCGCCCTCCACGCCCTGGAGAACTCTTTCGTAATCCCTATCTGGCCCGCACGTATCGGGAACTGGCGGAGAAAGGCCGCGACGCATTTTATAAAGGCAGGATTGCGCAGGAGATAGTCGCCTTTTCGGAGCGTGTGGGTGGCTTATTCACGTTGCGCGACTTCCAAGACCACACTTCGGAATGGGTGGAGCCGGTGAGCACGACGTATCGCGGTTACCAAGTCTGGGAACTGCCCCCGCCGGGTCAGGGCATCGCCGTGCTGCAGATACTGAACATTTTGGAAGGCTACGACCTGAAGTCCCTGGGGCCGAACAGCGCCGACTGGTGGCACCTGTTCATTGAGGCGAAGAAACTGGCCTACGCCGACCGTGCTCGCTATTATGCGGACCCCGAGTTTGCCAAAGTGCCGATCCCCGAATTGATCAGCAAGCCCTACGCCGAAGCCCGGCGAAAGCAGATTCGCTTAGACCGCGCGCTGGGCAATGTGCCCGCCGGTGACCCGAAGTTGGCAGCAGGAGACACGATTTATCTGTGCGTCGTGGACAAAGAGCGCAATTGCGTCTCGCTGATTCAGAGCAATTACTAAGGCTTCGGTTCCGGGTTAGTGCCTGGGGAGCTGGGATTCGCCCTGCAGAACCGCGGCACGCTCTTTGCGCTGGAGGAGAATCATCCAAACCGCTTGGAACCGCACAAGCGCCCCTTCCACACCATTATCCCGGCCCTGGTAACCAAAGACGGCAAACCGTGGTTCGTGTTTGGCGTCATGGGCGGCGATATGCAACCCCAGGGCCAGGTGCAGGTGCTAGTAAACCTCATAGACTTCGGTATGGACGTGCAGGCGGCGGGTGAAGCCCCGCGCATCGAACACATCGGTTCGCCCACGCCGACCGGTCGGCCTGGTGATCCGCAAGGCGGTACCGTGCTCGCAGAACCAGGCATTCCCGAAGATGTGCTGGGAGAACTGCAACGGCGAGGCCATCAGGTGCGGCGAGTACTACGCAATGGTGGCGGTTATCAGGGCATCCTCATTGACTGGGAACACGGTACGCTCTTGGGCGGCAGCGAATATCGCAAAGACGGCTACGCCGCCGGGTACTGACCGCGAACGTTTGCCTGGGGCTAGGCTGGACATTATTTGTGTAGCCTTCGTCGCCAAGCCTTAGAGTTTGCGCAGCCATTGCGCCGAAAGTCAGGCCCCGCGTCGGCGGGAACTGCAGCGGATGACCGCCGCTTAGAAACGGGTCTAAGCGAACTTTCTCGTGCCGTTTACGGGTACTCATTTTTTTGGCTTGGGTAGCCACGAGGCCAACGCCAAGAAATGCAGATAGTAATTGTCGACCCTTGTCTGGGCGTATCACTGGAGTATTATTACTAGCGAGAATCGTAATACCACGGCAAAGGAGGATGGCACCATGCGGAGTCGCCAAATGCTGTACTGGGCCGGTGCGGCGACATCACTGCTATTGGTATGCTGGCAGGTCAGCGATGCCCACGATTTGAAGGTGTTTGCAAGTCGGCAGCGCCTACTGCAGCCTGGAAAGACTGTCGTTTACTTATCGTGGGGACATTCACTACCCGTGGACGAACTAATTTCTGGCGAAACCATCCAGGCCTACGAGCTTTATTGTCCGGGCGGCAATCTGACAAAACTGCCGATCCGCGAGTTGGATTTCCAACAATGTGAAATCCAGTGCGAACGCCCTGGCATTTATCAGGTTGGTGTGATGCGCAAGCCCGCTGTCTTCACCTACGTGTTCGACGAATCTGGTCGTCGGGTATTGCGGCGTGGAGGTAAGCAGGAGAATACCTCAGCAAAAGTGGATTATGCCATGCGCAGCTATCAGTTCGCCAAGGCAATTATCGTTTGCGGTGAGGGCCATGAAGCACCAGGCCCGCTGGAACACGCCCTGGAACTGCTACCTCTCAATGCAGCGAAGGACTGGCGCACGGGATCCCTCTTACGATTGCAATTGCGGTTTCGCGGACGTCCACTAGCAGGCGAAATGGTAACCGCCACTCACCTGGGTCACCACCCCCAGGACGCTTGGTGCTTTGCCAAAGAAACGGATCGAGAAGGCTTGGTTGACGTTCCTTGTTCGACCCCAGGCACGTGGGTCTTTCGAGCCCGCTATCGTCAGCCAGCGCCTGAAAGGGAGCGGTCGGTTTTCGATTACGAAATGTTTACCGCCACCTTAAGCCTGGAAATTGGTCGCTGACACTCACGCTGCCTGCGCCCATAAGGGTGGCTGTGGTCCGAGCACTAGCTATCAACAGGAGAACTTACAGTGCGCCAGTCCCGCGGCTTCACTTTGATTGAACTACTGGTGGTACTAGCCATCATCGGACTATTAATGGCGCTACTCCTGCCAGCGATACAGCGCGTGCGGGAGGCCGCCAACCGCATACGCTGCCAGAACAATCTCCGCCAACTCGGCATCGCTTTACACAATTACGAACAGACGGTAGGAGCTTTTCCTTCGGCGTACTGGGTCAAACCCTGGCCGGTTGATCCTGCGGTTCCAGCCGGTCATTATCGCTGGTCAACCTTGGCCCTGTTGACGCCCTATCTCGAACAAACGAACGTTTACAACGCACTGGACCTGGAAGTGCCATTGTTCGGCGGACCCAACCAAAACCCGCCCTATAGCATATTCCCGCAAAATCGGGCTACTGTGGCCCTCACCGTACCGCTGTTTCTTTGCCCGAGCGACATATACAAGCAAGTTCTTGCCGATCGCGGGGCAGCGAATTATGTGACGTGCGTGGGGAGTGGGAGCAATGGTGGCCAGGCCATTGACCCCGCCGACCCTCTGGCTGCTCCCGGGGGTGGCAACTGGCCGCCGCCTGACGGTGTGTTCTACGCTAACTCTGCCATCCGGATTAGCGATATTTTCGACGGCACCAGCAACACCGCTCTGATGTCTGAGACCTTACTTGGCCGTGGTGGCCCGGACATCACTAATCGCAGTTTCGCTGACCCGAAAACTACATACATCAGCCTCGGAACCACACAACAACTAGACAGCGCTACCTGTCAGTCCGCCAATTTGTTCAAGACGAATCGTCAATCCACCTGGGCTGATGGTGCCTATCCCACGGCACTCTACAATCACTGGTTTCCGCCCAACACGCCGGAATTTGACTGTTTACGCCATTCCAATCCAGCCTGGAAGGCCGCGCGCAGTCGTCATGTGGGAGGCGTAAATGTATTGATGGGTGATTGCAGTTTGCACTTTGTACGCGATACCGTTGATTTGGCTGTCTGGCGAGCATTAGCAACGCGAGCTGGTGGCGAAATCACCCGATTGCCCTAACAGCCCCGCGCATCGAACACATCGGTTCGCCCACGCCGACCGGTCGGCCTGGTGATCCGCAAGGCGGTACCGTGCTCGCAGAACCAGGCATTCCCGAAGA
>BEIM01000110.1 GCA_002898995.1 bacterium HR36 | reverse complement strand
GGCGGAGGCGGAGTACCTGCTGCGGCATGCTGATACCAATGGCGACAGCTTCACCTCCCTGCTTTTCCCGCCGCTGCAGAACACGTTGAGAGACATACGACGCCGGCACATGCTGACCCCGGTCAGCAGCGATTTGCGTTACGGCGGTTTCGTGCCGCAGGTTTATCGTGAGCCTTGGAGTGATTCTTCCCCACAGCCTTGGAATGATTCTTCCCCATACCCACAGCGAGATGACAAAAACTACATCTATTACAATAACGGAAACCCAGATGAAGGGCCACGGTGGAGCGTCAGGGGATCTACCCCGCCTCCGCCTCCGCCTCCGGCTACGCCCTACCCGTTGCAGTACGATGTTCCTACAGGAACATCTCCCGGCCCGGGTAACAATCCGCGCATGCTCTGGCACTGGCTACCAAATTCCCAGCTTCCAAATTCCCAGCCGCCTGGTTCAAACCGTCAGCTTGTTCAGGGTGTTTATGTGAACCAGGGAGACTTTACCCTGAAAAATGTGGGCGGCAACTGGCAATGGACAGGACGCGTTGCCCGGGTTGTGAATCGTTACGACCAGCAAGGAAATGTCGTGGGCACGGCGGCTTTCCCTTCGCATCAGCGCTTGAACTTGACCCAACGGGTTCGCGAACTTTTCCCAAGTCCGCCCTTTCCGCCACCTGCGCCCATCATTCCTCCGCCACCGGTGCCCCCACCTCCCTACGGATATCCGCAAGTGGCAGTGGATCTGCAAAACGATCCACGCAGCAGTGCCGTGAAGCTTCAGCTGGCGCAGGCGATTGCGGCACGGCAGAAACTGGCCCGGGAGATTTATTTCCGTTTGCTCTATGTCTGCGGTTTGCTGGACGAGAACCCGGCTCCGATCACCGCCGTACCACCTAACTGGGTCTTCCAGATCTATCCAAGGCTTCAGGGCGTCAGCTGGCCGCCGGGTGGAATTCCTCCTTACTGGCCGCCTAATGGTGTTCGCGCCCGTGTTGCCGATCCATTGAACCCGACCGACGAGGAACTCAAGCCCTTGCGTTATCTGGCCCAGCTAGCCGTCAACATCGTGGACTACCTCGATGCCGACAATTACAGCACGCCTTTCATGTTCTACACCGACATGGACGGCTATCCGCTGGATGATCCGGCCAAAGCGGCCGGCAATGGGCTAAGTCCCAAAGTGCGCTACTGGGTATTCGGCACCGAACTGCCCAGAGTTGTCATCAACGAGGCTCTTTTCGAGTACCAGGAGCCCTTCGATGCCAACACGAATCAGCGCGTCAATGGCCAATTTGACATGCGGTGCTGGGTCGAGTTGTTCAATCCTACAGGCCAGTCAGAAACGCTCGGGCCCGACGATCCGAACGCCAGTCCGAAGGTGACGGACCCGCGATACAAGCTCGTGATCGCCGCCGCCAACAGTGGGAACAACATTGACCCGATAGCAGGAGCGGGTAACGGCGATAACGTGCTAGGCGAATTCCAATCCAACGACTGGCGAGCGGAGACGACGGGCAACGACCTGTTACAACTGCCACCGATGGGTCAGACTCAGCCGACTCCACCGTGGGCTCTGCCGATCAACGGCAGTTCTTATCTGGTCCTCGGGCCGAGCGGGGATACCGGGCCGAGCGGGGATACCGTGGATAAGACACTTTCCGACCCCGCGAACAAGCCGACGAACTGGATTCAGACCGACAACCTGAAGTTTACGTTGAACCGCAATGGCAACAATTGGGAGTTTACCGTCAATGGCATGACCGTGACCGAGAGCAAAGAGTACCTGATATTGCTGCGGCGGCTGGCTTACCCAGAAATGAATAAGCTGGACACCCCTCAAACTGTGGCGGTTTACCAGGACCCGTCGCTTGGGCCGATTCCCGATTACCATCCCGATTATAATCCGCTCATAGTCAATCCCTATTTGACCGTGGACATGATGCCGGTCAAGGCAGGGCGGGGACTCTGCGACCGGACTGTAGATAACAACGGCAATCCGACGGGCAAATCGATATCGTGGGCAAGGACCAACCCCTACGCAGACGCCCGTAATAAGCCCTATGATCAGCAGCTGGACCCCAATACCCAGCAGCCCCCCAATCCTTTGCAATCAAATGGGCAGAACACCCAGACCTGGCATTCCCTGGGCAAGCGCAACATAGAGCTCAAGACCACCCCTTGGCCTAATCATCCAGATGGGGCTGTCTTACCCACTCTGGAATTACTCCAAGTATCGGCTTTCAAGCCGCACCTGCTAACGCGCCGCTTTGGAAACAGCAGCTATCCGGAGTACCATTACGCCCCGTGGTTCGATCCGAGTGCCCGCATTTATCGGGTGCTGGAATTCCTGGAGATGACGCCACAAAGCCTTTCCAACTCCAGCATGTTGGTCAGCCCATTTCGGGTGAACGGGAAAATCAACCTCAATACTGCCGATCCGGTCGAGGTTTTCCAAGCCCTCACTGAATGGTCCACCTCCAGTGGGGGGCCCAACGCCAGCGGCCAGAACGTGGGCCAGAAGTGGGGGGCCTGGTTCGATAAGCGTCAAGGACCTCAAGGACGTGGGCCGTGCTATGGCTTTGCCCCGGGCAACGTGGCTGCTAACTTGTCTCCTCCTAACCCGTCTTGGTATCCACTGCCCAATGGCTTGGGTTCGGAGGATTCGTGGTGGCGTACTGGCAGCAACGGCCTTATTCTACTCAACGACACCCAATCCGTGCCGCTGCAAGAAAGTGCGGGGTTCTTCGCGAACATTTACGATCGCATCACCACGCGGAGTAATGTGTTTGCGGTGTGGTGTACCGTGGGGTTTTTCGAAGTCGTCGGAACGGATCCGAATACTGGTTTGCCAGTACTGGGGCGCGAAATTGATGCGGATGTGGGCCGGCAGGTGCGGTATCGCTTTTTTGCGATCGTGGATCGCACCCTTATCGCCGAATGGATGCTGCTGAAGAATGTAGATGTGAAAGACCTGTTAGGGCGGACGGATATTGATCCGCGGCGGACTGGTCCCAACGGTGAGCCGCCGTGCGTGATTTACTGGTCGCGGATTCAGTGAAGGCGAGGCGTGGCGTTGTCGGAGTGGCGGTGCCGGCGTGAATTGACCGGGCGGCACACTGGCGGGAACCGGCCGTCACAGCTGCCGATTCTGTAACGGCTGTGCGGGTGATTGACTGACACGGCACGGATCCAGGAGAGGGCCTGCGAAAAGTTAGCCGTGCTTGTGCCGACGGCTCTTGCGGCGAGCAACGTGCCGGCATGCGACATCCACCGTTGCGGGAAGTGAACCAGCCATCTGTCGGGCTGGTGGGAAGTGGCGTGGCGTGACTGTGGAGCGCTAACGTAAAGGGTTCTGGAGCGGCGCCTGCGGTAACAGGCGCGAGGGGTGAAAAGGTGGCGTTGGCCCGCGACCGCCGGCTGCGGAATCGCTGGCTGCGATCGGGTAAGCGCCAACGCGCCAGCGTAGCGGCTGCCCACCACACGGCGGACGGGAAAAGGTTGCCCCGAAACACGGCGGGTGGGTTACGCGCGCTATACTTGCCCGGGACGCCGAGCGCCGGCGTCCACGATAGTTCCGGTTTCCCACTACAATATGCGGATAGGAAGCGGCGAAACGGATTGGGGGTTATGGACGAAGGTCTGGGGTGCAGGCGGATCGGGGGAAGGCGAGCGTGAGTGTGACAGCGGAGCGGATCGCGGAAGATCTGCGAGGGGAACTGCGTGGGGAGGTGTGGACGGATGAGGTGTGGCGCGCTCTGTATAGCACGGACGCGAGCATTTTCCAAGTGATGCCGCTGGCGGTAGTGGTGCCGGCAAACGAGGAGGACGTACAGCAGGTGGTGCGTTACGCCCGGGAACACGGCGTGCCGATAGCGGCGCGGGGCGGGGGCTCGGGCCTAGCTGGCGAGTCGCTCACCCCAGGAATTGTGCTCGATTTCAGCAAGTATTTCCGAGGCATTGTAGAGGTGAACGAGGAAACGGTGCGGGTGCAGCCGGGCGTCGTTTACCAGCAACTCCAAGAGCGGCTCCAGGAGCAGGGAAGACAGCTAGCGATAGACACGGCGAGCGCGGCCCAGTGCACGATCGGGGGCATGCTCGCCAATAACGCCAGCGGTGCGCGGGCGATTCGGTATGGCTATATGCGGCAGTATGTGGAGCGGTTGCGGTGTGTGTGGGATGACGGGACGATAGAGGAGTGCGGCCGGGCAGAGCCAGGCAACGCTGAGGCGACGGTGACGGCCGAGACTGGAATGGTGAGCGCGGCGAAAGGCACCCCGCCCCCGGCAGAAGCGCGCCCGTCCAGCGGGCAAGGCATAAACGAAGCGGACGGGGAAGCCAGCAGTCGCAAGCAAGCCCTGGTGGGTCAGGTGGTGCGACTGGTGCGCGAACATGAGGAATTGCTGCACACGTGCTGGCCGCGAACCCGTTTCAACCGCGGCGGCTATGCGTTGACGGAGTTGGTACGCCCTGAGGGCGTGGACTTAGCAGGATTGATCGTAGGTTCGGAGGGGACGCTGGCCTTGATAACGGAGGCGACGTTGCGCAGCGTGCCGTTGCCAGCAGAACGGGCGATGGTATTGGTGGCGTTCAGTAGTGTGGAAGCGGCAGCAGCGGCGGCGGCAGCGAGTTTAACTTTCGGACCGTCGGCCTGCGAACTAGTGGATCGGCGCTTGTTGTCGTTGACCCTGACCGCGCATCCAGAGTTGCAGCGCGTGGTGGGTGGGGAAGCGGAAGCGGTGTTGCTGATCGAGTTTGCGAGCGAGGGCCCGGGCGCGATCCAGCAAGCCCGCGCCTGGCAACGCAAGGCACACGAACTCGCCAAAGTCCTCGGCGTTCGCTTGGCAGAAGAGCCCGGGGAAGTAGACTGGTACTGGCAACTGCGTCATGCCGCCCTCCCTTTGCTCCATGCGTTACCGGGTCCCGCCCAGCCGACGCCTTATATTGAAGACATCGCGGTGCCCGTGGAACATTTGCCGGAGTTTCTCGTCCGCGTCCAAGAGCTCTTGCAGCAGCGGGAGATGACGGCGGCGTTTCTGGTGCATGCGGGAGCGGGGATGGTACACACACGGCCCCTGGTGGACTGGCGACGAACTGGGGAATTTGACCGCTTGCGCGAGCTGGCGGAGGCGGTTTACGAACGGGTCTGGCAACTGGGAGGCACGATCAGCGCCCAGCATGCCGTGGGCCTGGCGCGATCCCCGTATGTCAAGCAGCAGTTTGGCCGCCTGACCGAGGTGTTCCGCGATGTCAAACGGCTATTCGATCCCCGCGGCATTCTGAACCCTGGCAAACTCGTAGAGGTGGATGAGTCGTTAGCCCGTTCGCTCCGCAAAGATTGCCGACCACGTTATCGCCTGACCCTGACTTCAGGCGTTAGGCCAACACAAGGCGGCGGGAACGGCGAAGGGGCAAGCGCGGCTTCGTTGCCGGCGGGGCGCTGGTCTTTGCGTTGGCCGCACGAGGATTTGCCCAGCACGATCCAGCTGTGCAACGGGTGTGCGGCGTGTCGGACGGAAGACCCGCGGCGGCGGATGTGCCCCTTGTTCCGTGTGCGGCATGAGGAGTCGGCCACGCCCCGTGCCAAAGCCAATCTGATGCGCTCGCTTTTGGATGGCACGCTGCCCGTGGAGCTGCTGGGGGCGGATGCGGTACGCGCGGTGGCCGATCTGTGCATCAATTGCAAGATGTGTGCGCACGAGTGCCCGGCACGCGTGGATATTCCCAAGCTGATGCTTGAAGCCAAGGCCCAACACGTAGCGGAGAATGGCCTGCCGCTGGATCAGTGGGCGCTGGCGCGACTGGAAGGTCTGGCCAGTGCCATCAGCCGATTCGCCTGGCTGATCAACGCCGGTCTGGGCACCCGGTGGTTCCGCTGGCTGTTGTGGCGCTGGTTCGGTCTGGCGCGGCAGCGACGCTTGCCCCGATTGGCGCGGCTGCCGTTTCTGCGTCTGGCCGAGCAACAGGGCTGGACCCGGCGACCGCGCCGAGCAGGCCACGACCGCCGTGTAGCTTTGTTCGTAGATTTTTACGGGAACTACGTGGACACGACGTTGCCCTTAGCAGCAGTGCTGGTGTTGCAGCAAGCGGGGGTGCGGGTCTTCGTTCCCGCAGGACAAGTGAATTGCGGCATGGCCGCCCTGGCGTGCGGCGATGTGGAGACCGCGCGCCGCCTGGCGCGACGCAACTTGCAGGTTTTGGGCGACCTGGCCCGTGAGGGCTTCGACATAGTATGTTGTGAGCCGACTTCCGCCGTTCTGTTCCGCGTGGACCTGGCCAATCTCCTCGACGACCCCGACACGGCAGTGGTTGCCAGGCAAACACGGGAGCTATCGGCGTATTTGTGGGACCTGCACCAGGAAGGCCGATTGCCTCGGCAGCGTTGGCAGGCACTGCCGCTCAATATTGGCCATCACGTCCCTTGCCATGTCAAGGCCCTGGGTCTAGGCATCCACGGGCCGCAACTGCTGCAGCTGATCCCGCACCTGCATGTGCACGTGCTCGATGTGAGCTGTTCGGGCATGGCCGGGCCGTTCGGTCTAAGTGAACGCAATTATGCCGATTCCTTGGCTGCCGGCCGCCCGATGCTCGAACGCTTGGCCCAGCCCGCGATCCACTTCGGTTCCAGCGAGTGTAGCTCCTGCCGATTGCAAATGGAAGATGTGGCCGGCAAACGCTCGCTCCATCCGGTACAATATCTGGCGCTGGCGGCGAATCTTCTGCCCGAATTGGCAGCGCGTCTGCGGCGTCCCCTGGGCCCGCGCATTTTGTAAACGCCATGACTGTGAAAGTGCTCTTCTTCGCCCGCGCCCGAGAATTGGCTGGCCTGGAGGCAATCACTTTGGAAATTCCCGCCAGTATCACGATCCGCGACTTGCAACGAGAATTGACCCAGTGCTTGCCTGCGCTAGCGGACTTTCTGCCCCGCTGCCAATGGGCGGTGCAGGACACCCTGGCTGCAGAGGAAACGGTGATTCCTGAAGGGGCGACTGTGGCCGTTTTACCGCCAGTAAGCGGAGGCTAACGGTGACTCGCTTACAACGCGAGCCGATTGACTATTCTGCTCTGGTCGAAACGGTACGTGCGCGTGCTGCCGGCGCAGTGGTGGTGTTCCTGGGCACGGTCCGCGAGATTACCGGCGAGCAGGTAACGCGGGCCCTGGAATACGAAGCCTACGCGCCACTGGCTGAAAAAAGCCTCGCCGCCATTGAGGCCGAAATGCGGCAGCGCTGGAACCTAACCGAAGCGGTGTTGGTGCATCGGCTGGGCTGGCTGGAGCCGGGCGAGATCAGTGTCGCGGTCGTGGTCAGTGCCCCGCATCGGCATGACGCCTTCCTCGCCGCGCGCCACGCCATCGAACGCATCAAACAGATCGTGCCCATCTGGAAAAAGGAACATTGGGCCGATGGTTCGAGCCAGTGGATTCATCCCGATGGCACCGTGCGCGCCACCCTCCCCGCAAAAGAAGCGGACGTCGGCGCCACAGGTGATACGTGAGCTCCGTTATGTCCCTGCGCATCCCGCTTTTCCCCGCCCCCGCATCCCTGGAGACGATGCCCACTTGTGGGCCACTCGTAGATACTTTTGGCCGACTTCACACCAATCTGCGCGTCAGCGTTACCGACCGCTGCAATCTCCGCTGCACCTACTGCATGGCCGAGGACGTGGTTTTCCTGGATCGCCAGGAACTGCTCAGTTTTGAAGAGATCGTCCGCTTCGTTCGCTTGCTGGTGCCGTTAGGGGTGAACAAGATCCGCCTAACGGGTGGCGAGCCGTTAGTGCGTCGCGATCTGGATAAGCTGGTAGCGATGCTTTGCGCCATCCCGGGCATTACCGACCTCAGCCTGACGACCAACGGTATCCTGCTCGCTGAACAAGCCGAGCGGTTGTACCGGGCGGGATTGCGTCGGCTCAATATCAGTCTAGATACGTTGCGTCCCGAAGTGTTCCGCCAGTTGACACGCCGTCAGGGCCTGGAGCGGGTGCTGGAGGGGATTCGCGTCGCCAGGCAACTCGGCTTTCGCCCCATCAAATTAAACGCCGTGAGCATCCGCGGCATTACCGAAGAGGAAGTAGTGCCGCTGGCACGCTTCGCCCGCGAAAACGACCTGGAGCTGCGCTTCATCGAGTACATGCCGATCGGTGCCGACCACTGGGAGCGCAGCAAGGTGTATTTTGCCGAGGAAATTTTGCAGCAATTAGCACGTGCTTTCGGACCGCTCCGCCCTGTACCGGTAGGTGATGGGACTGCGCCCGCTCAGGAGTGGGAGTATCCGGACGGCGGCCGGGTCGGCATTATCGCCAGCATTTCCCGGCCCTTCTGCCATCACTGCAATCGGCTACGATTGACGGCAGACGGCAAGCTCCGCCACTGTCTCTTCGCCCTCGAAGAAACAGACGTCAAATCACTGCTCCGCGGCGGCGCGAACGACAAGGACATCGTCCTGGCGGTGCGCCGTTGTGTCTGGGCGAAATGGGAAGGCCATCAGATTAACACCGCGCGCTTCCTTAAGCCCGCACGCACCATGCACACCATCGGCGGCTGAAACCACGAGCCGCTCTGCAGCTGCGGTGCGAGTGATGTACATAGTTTGTGGGTGGCCGCGGACATACGCGTGCGCGGCACCATGCATTCCGTCGGGCTCACCTGAATCTCTGCCAAATTAGTTCGGCAATTGCACCGCTTCGCCGCCTCGCTTAGTAGCTGCGGCTCGGTAGATGTTCAAGTCCACCGTGGCTCGGACAAAGCGAATACTCGAATCCGCCATTACGAATTGGGTTCCTCCGGGATGCCGACTACGGAACGAGTACACGCTCGGCCAACTCCAAGGAGCCGGCCCGGGATTCTGCCCTTCCATGCGGTAATTAGGCGGCAACCAGCAAGTCTTCGTCGTATGGTTGGAGTAGCACCAGCCCCCAGCGTGCACGTCCAGGTCGGGAATTTGCTCCCCGATCATCAACGTGTTGCTCGTCCCATCCAGGATATCCGTAATCGGCAGCTTAGTTTCATAGTAAATATCCAATCGGTAAAAGATACCGTTACCGCGGTCGATACCGTTGCAATCGCCGGTAAGCGGATCAACATTGTTCTGGTTATAAGGCGGGTCGGAACCCCACCAGGAACCGCACCAGTTGGAACCTTCGACTCCGGCGTAATTGGTCAGGCCTAGGTAATGACCAATATTAGCACGGTTGTTTAGGGGGCTTTGCGACTTGGCCCGGGCGCTGGGGCAGAAAAGCACTTCGATGTTAGCCGCCAGGTAATTCGGCGGGG
Source organism: bacterium HR36 (assembly GCA_002898995.1). Lineage (GTDB taxonomy): Bacteria > Planctomycetota > Planctomycetia > Gemmatales > HRBIN36 > HRBIN36. The sequence goes on along the minus strand of BEIM01000110.1, from coordinate 8 downwards.
CCACCCTA
>BEIM01000109.1 GCA_002898995.1 bacterium HR36 | reverse complement strand
TTCCGATCTAGCAACCAGGAAAGGTTCAGGTAATTGTCGGGGGGCTCTCCCTGCGCGGGCGCTAAACGGTCGGCAAACACGTCCAGGTTATAGCCGCTCACCCGTCGGTTGATGCGTGGAAACCGGCGGTGAATTTCGGCGGCATGTCGCTGCACGATTTCGCTGACGGTGCGATAAATGTGTCCCTCTTTGGTGGGGGCTTCGGCCCGGCGCTGCCATTCCCACGACGTTAGCGGTTCACAGAGCATCGGCGTACCATCCGCCAGAGCTACCTGCAACCGCACTACATGATCGATCGTCTTCCCGTAAACAATAGAACGAGAACCCGCGGAGTTGTTACCAATCATGCCGCCTAGGGTGGCCCGCAGGTACGTGGACACTTCGGGCCCGAACTGATACCCGCGCGGCGCCAGATAGCGATTGAGTTGGTCGAGCACGACGCCTGGCTGCAACCGCACAGTTTGGCTTTGCAGGTTGAGGTCGAGGATCCGATTGAGATATTTGCTGCAATCCAGCACCAGTCCGGGCCCAATGCTTTGCCCCGAAAGACTAGTACCTCCTCCCCGCGGCACAATGGGCACGCGATGCTCCGCCGCGATCGCCAGGACGGTGTGCACATCCCGCAGGTGTTTGGGAATGACCACCCCCAGCGGCTCGATTTGGTAAATGCTGGCATCGGTACTGTAAATCTTGCGGCTGGCGACATCGAAGCGGACTTCCCCTTCAACGTGTCGCCGCAGTGGCTTCTCCAGGGCCCGCCGTTTTTCTTCCTGCCAGTCGTGCATGTTAGGGTCTCGCTGTGCGGAACTGGGACAGAGCCAACATATTATTGTCGGTGGTTTGGGTTTTCGCCTTGACTGGGCGGAGAGGGTGGGGTCTGCCCGCTTGGCAGCATATCGGGGCCAGCGGGGCGCCAGGGTGTCGGTTGCCCAAACCACGTCTCCAGGGTGGTGTATTCGATGTACTCGACAATGGCGCCATCCTTGTGAATGAACGCGACCCGGCCAAACTCCGCAGGTTCAAATGGCCCCAACACCACTTCTTCGCCCCGGATGGCCTCGTCGAGATTGTCCACGCGATAAGCAATGTGCGGCAAATGCCAGAGCTTCCACAACGCGACCTGTTGCGGGTCAATGCGCGGCATCTCCAGCGGCCGGATATATTCGATGCGCTGCGGATGGAGTCGGGGATTAGTCACCCAAACCCGGGTCTGCGGCACCCAACTTTCCCCTGCGTGTGGCTCGTTGGTAATAATGCCAATGTGGTCGAATTCGCGGTACATGGTCGTTGCTCCTTACCGTGTGCCCAGCTTCTGCTTGCGGATACACTACTATCATTCGCGACAGTCGCAAAGCGAGGAAGCACACGATGCAGATCGAATCGGTGCAAGCAGCGCTGCGGCAAGCGGGACTGGACGGCTGGCTTTTGTGCGATTTTCGCGGCAATAACCCCTTGGCGCGCCGTATTCTGGGGCTCGACCCGCAGCTGAATACCACCCGCCGCTGGTATTATTTCATCCCCGCTCAGGGCGCTCCCACCAAACTGGTGCATCGCATTGAAGCGGGCGTCCTCGATAGCCTGCCCGGCAGCAAACGGGTATATCTTCGCTGGCAGGAACTGGAGTCGGAGTTGCGGCAGCTGGTGGCAGGCCAACGCATCGCCTTGGAGTACTCGCCGCGTAACGCCATTCCGTACATCTCGCGCGTGGACGCGGGTACTGTGGACCTGCTGCGGTATTGCGGGGCAGAGCCCGTTTCTTCCGCCGACTTGGTGCAACAGTTTGAAGCCGTCTGGACAGACCAACAATGGCATTTCCATCTGCAGGCTGCCCAGCACACCGACGCCGCTTTCGCCGTCGCCTTTCGCTTCCTGGCCGAGCAGTTGCGGGCGGGGCGCACCGTGCGTGAAAGCGAAGTGCAGACGCACATCCTCGATTACTTCGCGGCACGCGGCCTAGTAACGGATCATCCGCCAATTGTTGCCGTCGGTCGGCACAGCGCAGATCCCCATTACACTGTAACGCCGCAGACGGACGCGCTTATCAGCACCGATCAGTTGGTGCTCATAGACTTATGGGCTAAGGTCAATCACCCTGATGCGGTTTACAGCGATCTGACGCGTGTGGCCTGGACAGGTGCCAGCGTGCCTACGCGGGTGCAGGAAATCTTTCGCATTGTCGCCAGCGCGCGCGATGCCGTCATCGAGAAAGTGCTGGCCGCCTTTGCCCGTGGTGAACCCCTATATGGCTGGCAGCTCGATGAGGTCGCACGGCAAAGCATCACCCAGGCTGGTTACGGCCATCACTTTTTGCACCGCACAGGGCATAACATCGGCCGCGACGTCCACGGCAATGGCGCTAACCTCGACAACCTCGAAACTCACGACGAACGACGCATCCTACCCGGCACCTGCTTTTCGGTCGAGCCAGGCATCTATCTGGACGAATTTGGCATCCGCAGTGAGGTTAACGTTTTCGTGGATTGGCAGGGCCGAGTACATGTGACCGGCGGCCCTCCCCAGACACACGTTCCCGCTTTGCTATTTTCGTAATCTGGCTGCCACTCTGCATGGTGAACGCGCGCCTCGCGCGTACCAACACTGGCCGATCCAGCGGCGGGCGTCAATCTGCCGTGGATCTGCCTCCGAGTTTGACGGATGTAGCGATCAAGAGAATAATGGCATGGAAACGAACGGGAAGGCTGGCCCAGTTTGGCCGCATTTTCCCCAGCGCTAAACCGATGGCCAAGCAAAGGCCCAGCGCCAGCCTGGCAACCCAACTTCTGCTGCCTGGCACAGTCATAGGGAGGGCTCACGGCGTACTCAGCCGTGCTGCTCCTGACGAGGCGCAGTGATGTCTCGCTATCAGCTTCCGGCATCGCATCCGTTGCGACGACTTTTGACCGGCGTGACCGAGCAAGCATTTGTAACGCGGCTCGGGCTTGGAGATTTCGCCCTCATTGATTACATCGCAGGCATGTTGACGCGGTTTTTGCGGATGGATGCCATCTATCGTTTGCGGAAGCCCAGCGGTCGGCCAATCGAAGAGGTGGCGGAGATGGTGATGCTTGCTGAGGATTTGCCTCCCGAAGGCCGCACCCGCCGGGAAATCCACCGCCATATCGGCGATTTCACTTTGTTCTGGACAGGGCTGTTCCCCGAAGCTCTCCAGCGCCTGCGTAGCGCTTACAGCAAGGATTTTTTCGTGGACTATTGCGAACAGGGCAAGCGTTCCTACTATATCGCCAGCACCTTTGATGAGGAGCCTTACCGCGAAGAGGCCACGGTCTTACGCCGGCTCAGCGCGATGTTTGAGCTGTGTGCCTATGGGCTGAGCGAAGTGCGTAAGGAACTGGAGCAGAGCGAACGCGAAGGTCTGCTGGCGCCCGTTCGGCAAATCATCCATTGAGTCCGCCAAATCGTCGGGCAAACAGCCGGGCTCGCGAGTTGCACCGATGGCCCATTGGGCATGTCTCCGTTGTCGCCGACAGGCTGGTGGCGAAAATAAACCTTCATGGTGGAACGGCACCAGCGCCCACCTGGTTTGCCAGTGCCGCGCAGGCTTCAAAGCCAGCGGTGGGTTTCTATCCAGGGAGACAGGAACCATGACCAACCCGTGTGTCCAGCTGCGGAGTAAGACAAAGCCCCTACCAAGAAGGGAAGTTCTTGCGACGCCGCCGACCAATCAGCCTGCGCGTCCGATTAAAGTCGCAAAGAGGGCGGGGCAATTCGCAAGCGGTATGCAACTGCGGACGCCGCACACCCTGTTGTAGTAGAAAGAGAGGCCCGGCTGCGGGGGTGATAACTACCGGGCCTCTGAGCGGAGGCAAAGCAGAGCAGTCGGGGTGGCCGGATTTGAACCGGCGACCTCTTGGTCCCGAACCAAGCGCTCTAAACCAAGCTGAGCTACACCCCGAAATCCACCAGTTTCTCTTCGCCTAGTTCCGTGGCCTCAGTAATCGTACAGCCTGCCCCCCAAATGTCAATGCAGGCAGTGGCTGCCCTGGTTCTCGCCCCGTACGACTAGAGTGTCCGGTGGCACACTGGAGTCCGCGTCTCGGCCCGTGGTGCCGAATGGGGGTGCTTTTGTACGCCTAAACGCTGAGATGATTCCCGCCTTCTTCCTGGTTTCGGTGCTGATGGCACTGGCCATCGCGGTCGGCTGGGGGCGAGGGCTCCGGCGGCGGTGAAGGGCAGGGCAAGACGTCCGCCGCAGCCGGCCCGCTCTCGCTCCCCGCTAAAGATTCGCTGAGCTGTCGGAAGCGGTTCGCTTGCTTCTCATCGGCGTGGACGGTTGGGGCGGCTTCGGGCAATGGCAGGCGGGCCTCCAAATTCGCCATCCTGTGCTGGACGCGCTCTCATTCGGAAACGGGACGGCTCTGCTCGAGGGACCAATGGAATGGGGGACACAATCATTCCCTGTTGGCTGATCAGTAACCCGATCTTCGCATCAGCAGCCGCCTCCACGGCGCGTTCATCCAGCGTCAACCCGAAAACCATTGGCCACACGGGGTCCGAGATGCCCCGCGCCCATAAGGCCTCCCGTGCCCTCGTGTTCTCCAATATGCGCTGCTGGAACTCCCGGATATCTCGCGGGTTCACCTTGGCCTTGACCGAGACCAGCACCCATCCCTCCCGGCCCTCAGGCCATCGGATCCGGGCGGCGCCATCCACCTCGTCGATACCGTTGAGGCTCATCGAGACGATGGGACCAACGAGGGTAGCTCTCTGGTCCTCCACCCACTGCCGAAGCGCAGGGATCAGACGCTCCTCAGCGGCAGCGCCTATGATCTGAGCAAAGCGGTCGAGGGTGGCTTGCATCTGCTGCTGGGAGCGGGTGAGCTGTTGGATTTCTTCCTGGGTCCGCCGCTGGGCCTCGGCCAGTTGTTCGAGTCGTTCCTCGGTCCGTCGTTGCGCCTTGGTTAGGGCGGCGATTTGTTCCTCCACCCGTTGAAAACGCCGCTCGGTCTCCTGTTGGAAGTTCTCAAAGGTTTGATCTCGAAAGGTCCGGAACTCCGCTGGCAGGCGCAGCAATTCTGTGGAGGCGAGCAGCGCCCACAGCTGCTGCCGTCACTCTGAATGCTGCCGCAATAGCTCCACTAAATCCTAGAAATCCGCTACGGTGAACGCCATTGAATACCTCTTGCTCTAACGCTATTCCACAAGCAATCGGGAAGACCGCCGCAAATTGGTAGCCGCCGTGTACCACGGCTTGCAAGTAATTCTATGCGTTGGTGGAGCAAAACCGGAATACGACGCCGGTCAGCCCCTCCAGGTAGTGAGTGCACAGCCGCAGGATAGCGCGCCCTTTCCCAACTAGCTAACGCCAACTTCTTTATTTCCGTTCAACCACTGTGTGCTCGCCGGGCCTCTGTGGCGCGTTTTGTTTTTCACACAGGGCACGGAAAAAGGGGAAAGATTCAGAGGCTTTTTGCGAGCGCGTTACAGTGGACTGACACCGCTGCGGTAAGCGTCAGCCCGTGGCTGCAGGCTCGCGCGACGAACCTAAATACAATCCCCAGCCTACTGACACCGCTGCGGTAAGCGTCAGCCCGTGGCTGCAGTGCCAAACGAGCCCTCATTGTCGCAAAAAGAATACATCCGCGGAGAAAAGCGTTTTAGCCGCGGCCACGCACCGCCTCTTCGGTCAGGTAGTGTTGGCGGCGGTGGTAGGTACTGTCGTAAAACTGGGTGGATTTGAAGCGTTCGTGCCGACCGTCCCCCGCCACGGGACGGACACGCTGTAACAGGGCCTGGATTTCCTCCTGACTCATGGGCCGGAAGTTACGGGCGACGGCCAGATCTTGCTTGAGCACTTCCATCGAGTCTATGCCGACCACCAGGCTACTGATCGGCTGCGACAATGCAAAACGCCGCGCTTCTTCCGCACTGCAGACCTTTTCGACGACCAATCGACCATTTCCATTGCTGCCGCCGCCCAGGCTTTTCATCCCGATCACGCCGATGCCGCGCTTCTGGCACAGCGGCACCACCTGATGAAGGAAACTGCGATAAAAATAGTCGCAGACGTTGATAGGCATTTGCACCGTGTCCCAGTCGAACTTGTCGAGCAGGGCCAGGTGAATGTGCGGCGATTTGTGCCCAGTAAAGCCGAGGAACCGTACTTTGCCTTCTTTCTTGGCTTTGATACCTTCGGCTAAGGCCCCGCGTTCGAGCAACCATTCTGGGTCGTTGTCGTAGTTGATTTCGTGGAACTGCCACAGATCGATCACCTCCGTGCGCAGCCGACGCAAACTGTCTTCCAGGTGCTGCCGCGCTGTTTTGGCGTCGCGGCCACAGCATTTGGTCATTAGAAACACCTTATGCCGCCGGCCGCCAATGGACAGCGCCCGCCCCATTAACTCCTCGCTGCGGCCGTCATGGTACTCCCAGGCGTTGTCGAAAAAGGTGATACCTTGATCAATGGCCGCGTGCATGATGCGGATCGCCTCGTTGTCATCGCGGATCCACCCGATGTGCCAGCCACCCAGGCACAAGATAGAAACCTGCACCCCAGTTCGTCCCAGTGGCCGCTTCGGAATTTCACCAGCCACTTGTTTCTCTTGTGCGGCAACATGAGCCAGCACCGTTGCCGTTGCCGCTCCCGCCAAGAATTCACGCCGCGTGCTCGCCATGGTTTTGCTCCCCACGATGGATTGGGGCAATCCCGGCCAGCCGATGCCGCGTTTTCGCTGGTCGGTTTGCCGCAAGTTACCTTAGCCGAGCAGGCCCTCTTCGTCGAGCAATCTCTCGCCGCACCGCGATGTGCAACCGGCCAGGCACGATAGCCACGCAGCCCGAAAGAGGCACCCAGATTGACGACGGACATAGGGGTATGCCAGTACTGGAGATCGCGGTGTTGGCCCGGTGGTCCGGGTTGCGAGCCTGCTCGGGTAACCGGACCGCTTTACCGCGCATGTTGGGCTGGCGGCCCTTGCGCAAAATGCGCTCCCCCACCAAGCAAACTCGTATAGGCGCGGCGTGCCTGGCCTCTACCACGGCTCATCTGCTTCCCTCGTACTCTCGGCGACCACCCATGCATTGCAGGGCTGAGTTGCTACTATATTGACGGAACGCATGACAATGACGAGGGCGTATGTTTTGCGAGACCTTGGTGATCATTGGAGTGGGATTAATCGGCGGATCGATCGGGCTGGCGTCCCGGAGACGCGGTCTGGCGCGGCGGGTAGTTGGAGTGGTGCGGCGTGCGGAAAGCGTAGTTGATCTGGTGCAGCGAGGCATTGTCCATGAGGCCACCACAAACCTGCCCGAGGCCGTCCAGGAAGCTCAGCTGGTGGTGGTCTGTACGACGGTGGACACTATCAGCCGATATGTGCTCGATGCGGCGAGCCATGCCCCTGTTGAAGCTATCCTGACCGATGCCGGCAGCACAAAAGGACAAATCGTGGCAGAAGTCGAGTCGGGCTGGGGGCGTGTGTCCCGCGCCGCCCGAGAAGGACCCGCCGAAACGCGAAATTCTTGCCGCTTCGTCGGTAGCCATCCGCTGGCGGGTTCGGAAAAAAGTGGCTACACCTATGCGCACGCGGACTTGTTTGTAAATCGCTGGGTGCTGGTGACACCGACGGGCCAGACGTGTGCGGAAGCGACTGAGCGCGTGGCGGAGTTTTGGCAGGCGTTGGGAGGGCGGGTACAATTCATGTCGCCCGAAGATCACGACCGCGCCTTGGCGCTAGTGAGCCATCTGCCGCATTTGCTGGCCTCGGCGCTGGCGGGAATCCTGCCCGGCAAGTGGGCCGACCTGGCAGCTTCGGGCTTTCGCGACACCACGCGGATTGCCGCCAGCTTGCCCGAGATTTGGGCGCCCATATTCCTGCACAACCGCCACGCTGTCCTCGAGGCCTTGCAACAATTGGAATCGCGCCTCGAAGAATTTCGCCAGGCCCTGCAAGTAGAAGACCGCGAGAAACTCTCGGCCCTGCTGGCCGAGGGGAAAGCCCGCCGGGATTCCCTAACTGGCGGCTGAAACCCAAACCGCTGGCCGATTTCCATGCTGTGTGAGATTGACATTTATCCCGTCGCCCCTGACGCCGAGTATCGTCGCATCCTGCAAGAGCTGCGCGACCTCAAGATACCAACCAGTTTACTATGTAGTGGGCGGGTTTATTTGCTAGCCGGCGAGGTGTCAGGCGAAGCATTAGAAAGGCTGGCGGTGACGCTGTTGACCGATACGGTTACCGAGCGGTACGCATTGATGGGCCCTGGCCAGTTACCGCCGGTGCAAAAGATTGTCGCCGATATGCCCAACGGTTTGCATGCCATCACAGTGCTGACCGTCTTGCCTCATCCAGACGTCATGGATCCCGTAGTGGAAAGTGTCATGCTGGCGGCTCGCGACCTGGGTTTGCCCGAGGTGCGCGTGCTCCGCACGGGCAGACGGTACTGGTTTGCAGACGCCTTGCCGCGTGAACTGATTGACACCATTACGCGGAAAATCCTGGCCAACGAAGTGATCGAAGAAGTGCATATCGGGGCGCTGCCCGAATCGGTGTGGTGTGCTTTGGGGCGCAGCTATCAGCTTCAGCGTCTGGAAGTGCCCTTGCGCTACGCCAGCGAGGAGGAATTATTGCGCCTCAGTCGGGATAGGCATCTGGCACTGAGTTTGGAGGAGATGGCGGCGGTCCAGCAATACTATCGCCGACTCGGCCGGGAGCCTACCGATATCGAGCTGGAAACGATCGCGCAAACCTGGTCGGAACATTGCTTGCACAAGACGTTCAAGAGTCCAGTTGAATACTATGGTGTGGATGGCCAGCGGCGTTATGACAATCTGCTGCGCGATACGATCTTCGCCGCAACGGAGATGACACGCCGGCAGCGCGGGGGCAGTGATTGGTGCGTGAGTGTCTTCCGTGATAATGCGGGGATTGTGCGTTTCGACGAGCGCTATCACGTATGCTTCAAGGTGGAGACGCATAACCACCCGTCGGCGATCGAACCGTATGGTGGAGCGAATACCGGGCTGGGGGGCGTGATTCGGGACGTGCTGGGCACCGGGCTGGGCGGCAAACCGATTGCGAATACGGATGTGTTCTGCTTCGCCCCGCCGGATTGGCCAGAGGACGCGCTGCCCGCGGGGGTCTTGCACCCGCGGCGCGTCATTCGTGGTGTGGTCGCTGGCGTGCGCGATTACGGCAACCGCATGGGTATTCCCACAGTGACGGGGGCAGTTTGTTTCGATCCGCGGTACCTCGCCAATCCCTTGGTGTTTTGCGGCACGGTGGGCTTGATTCCCATAGGCAAGGAAAGCAAGCGTCCCCTGCCTGGTGATCTAATTGTGGTGGTCGGCGGGCGGACGGGACGCGACGGTATCCAC
>BEIM01000108.1 GCA_002898995.1 bacterium HR36 | reverse complement strand
CAGTGGGAGCATGCACGGCTGCTTCCGAAGCAACCGCTCAAGTAAAGGAGCCAGCCATGCTTACGCGCGAACAGATTCGCACCTTAGCTTTGCAAGCCAAAGACGCCAAGAAGCTGTCTTGGCCAGACCTCGGCAAGAAAATCGGCCGCAGTCCCGTGTATACGGCCATGCTCGTATACGGTTATGGCCAAGCTACAGAACAGGAAGCGGACGGTTTGATTGCCGCACTCGATTTGCCGAAAGAAGCGAAACAGGTGATGATGAAAGCTCCGTTGCGTACGCCGGCGCAACCCTGGCCGCCCACTGACCCGTTCATCTATCGTTTCTACGAGGCGATCATGCTATACGGCCCGGCTATCAAAGACGTGGCCCACGAGATTTTCGGCGACGGCATCATGAGCGCGATTGACATGTCCATTGACATCCAGAAAGGCGACGACCCTACCGGGGCACCGCGTATGATTATCACCTTCAATGGCAAGTGGTTGTACTACAAGAAATTCTGAGCTGACGGCCGACTTCGGTCATCGCGCAGCCACCAAGGAACGCATCGCCATCGGAACGTGTTTAGGGACAGCGAAGGGCGGTGACCATCGCCCAGGGCGTTGCGCTTAGGATTAGCTTCCAGTGCTACGCTAAAAGCGACGACGCGCCCGAAAACTGCAGGTCCACCCAGAAAGGACCGTTCCATGGCACTGGGCGGCAAGGTCGTTCCGGCTGGCCTTCGCCTGGAACGGGGGCGGATCGGTTAGTTTGGAGACCATCAAGCTGAAATTAGTCCTCGGCTGGCCTTCGTGTTGGTAGCAATGCATCGTGGCGGCGAGACGATTTCAAATTCTGGTTGCCTAATACCAGCAAGTTCACTATATTAGTGGGCTTTGATACAGACGAAACGATAGGACTCCCCTATGCGCTTCTGGCTGCTCGATGGCATTACCAGCTACGCTCCAGGCAAATTCCTCGAGGGATACAAACAACTGACTCTAGGCGAGGAATACCTGGCAGAGCATTTTCCGACCTTTCCTGTAATGCCAGGGGTCCTCATGCTGGAAGCGCTAGTGCAAGCGGGAGCCTGGCTGATTCGATTGAGTGAGGATTTTACCCACAGCGTGGTTGTCTTGCGGCAGGCAAAAGGCATAAAATACGGGAACTTTGTGCAACCTGGTGAACGCCTGTGCGTCCGTGTGGATCTGGCGTCCGCCCAGTGGCCAAACGTCATGGACTTAGTCTGGCTCAAAGCCCAAGGGACAGTGAACGGGACACAAACGGTGTCGGCGCGCATTGGCCTAGCGCGATATAATCTGGCCGATCTTTCTTCCGACCAGGCGGAGCTTGACGCCGAACTGAAAAAGGTGTATCGGCGGGTATTGAGCCAATTGCTGCGACGCCCCGCTGCGGAATCTGGAAAAACGCTTGGAAATCTGCGGCAATAACCAAGAGGCTTTGGCGGAACCGACACATTCGTGAAAAGTCACCGCGTTTTTTATGGTGAAGTCGCCCAGCGACGACCGAAGCGCTTGGCGGAAGGCAAAGCACGGGCTATGAGCAGCAGCAGGAAACGAGGGCACTCAAGGTAAAAAGGCGTAACCTTCCAGAACACCGAGCTGGCAGATGCGGGCTAGTGAAAGGGAACGGCGAATAGCTTACTTGGGCGTGCCGTAGAGCTGAGGCGAAGAACTGGCGAGATTGGGGAAACGGGATGCGCTTGCAAGGTCAGGTAGCGATAGTCACAGGAGCCAGCCGCGGGATCGGCCGGGCTGTTGCCGAGCTGTTTGCCGCGGAAGGAGCCCGCGTGGCTGTGGTGTACCGAGGCAACCGTGAGGCCGCCGAGCAAGTCGTCACGGCCATCGCCCAGCGTGGTGGAATCGCGAAGGCCTACCAGGTGGACGTAGCGGATTTCGCCGCCGTCAAAAATTGCGTCGAACAAGTGCTGGCGGATTGGGGCCAGGTGGATATTCTGGTCAACAACGCGGGCATGATCCAGGACGGCCTTTTCCTGCAGATGGAGCCTGAAGCGTGGTACCGTGTGATCCAGACTAACTTGCATGGCACCTTCCATTTTAGCCGCGCCGTCGTGGAAGCGATGTTTCGACGTCGGCGGGGAAGGATAATCAATATTTCGAGTGTCGCAGCCGAACGCGCCAACCGCGGCCAAACCAACTACGCCGCTAGCAAAGGGGCAATTAACGCTTTCACCCGCGCCCTAGCCGTGGAACTGGCCAGTCGGAACATCACCGTCAACGCCATTGCTCCGGGATTCATCGAAACCGATATGACCCAGGCCGTGCGTAACATCGCGGGGGAGCAGATTCAAAAAGCCATCCCCATGCGTCGCCTGGGTAAACCGGAAGACGTCGCCAAGGTCGCATTGTTTTTGGCGAGCGAAGATAGCGCCTACATTACCGGCCAAGTGATCACAGTGGATGGTGGCCTGAGCCTGGGCGGAATCGGAAGCTGATACCACAAGGGCTTTCCCTGGACTGGCCGCCTATCCCTTCAGCAAAGGAGGTCTCTAACCATGCCGTCCAAGCAAGAGATTTACGACAAGGTGGTCGCCACGCTAGTGGATTCGCTGAACGTCGACCCCGAAGAGATCCGCCCGGATGCAACGTTGCAGGGGGATCTCGGTGCGGAATCCATTGATTTTCTAGACATCGTTTTCCGTCTGGAACGGGGTTTCGGTATCAAGATTCCGCGAGGCGAGCTCTTTCCCGAATCCATTTTCCAGGGCGATCCAGAGTATGTCCAGGACGGCAAAGTAACCGCCAAGGGGATCGAATTACTCCGGCAGAAACTCCCCTTCGCCGACATTGATACCTTCGCCCAGGACCCGCAAGTGAACAAGATCAGCGATTTGTTCACGGTGGAAATGATTTGCCGCTATCTCGAACAGAAACTGCAAGCCGAGGAGGCCACCGCCCAGTCGGCCAGCTGAGGCGGTTTGCCATGCGGTGGATTTGGATCGATCGCTTTACTGCTTTTGAACCTGGGCAGCGGGCTAAAGCGGTCAAGAACCTCAGCGCCGCTGAGGACTATTTCCGCGACCATCTGCCCGGCTGCCCGATCTTCCCCGCGTCGCTGCTCTTGGAGGGCTTGGCACAAACTGGCGGCATTCTGGTCGGGCACGCCGGCCAGTTCCAACAGAACGTCGTGCTGGCGAAAATCAACACGGTGCAGATCCACCGCGAGGTTTATCCCGGCGAGCAGCTGGAATACGAGGTGGAATTGCTGGATTATCGCGCAGAGGGAGCAACGGTGCGTGGCGTGGCGCGAACGGGCGGCCAGACCATCGCCGAGGCCGAGATCATGTTCGCCCACGTCCGCCCTGACCAAACCGGCCTGCGGGATAATTTTGTCTTCACGGGAGACTTGAGGAAACTGCTCGGTCTCCACCGGCTGCTGCCATCGAGTGAATCGGCGATCAGCTCTCCCACGTAAGCTTGAACAGTATGAAGCCGCGTGTTGTCATTACTGGTATCGGCCTGCTGACGCCGCTCGGGCTGAGGCATGAGACGGTCTGGCAGTACCTCCAGGCCGGCAAAAGCGGTGTGCGCCGAATACAGGCCTTTGATCCCAGCGCCCTGCCTACCCAGTTCGCTGGTGAAATTACTGACTTCGATGCCAAGGACTTCGTAGACCGCAAAGACCGCAAGGCCCTCAAGGTGATGTCGCGGCCGATCCAGCTGGCGGTTTGTGCCACGAATGTCGCTTTGCAAGACGCTGGAATTGACCCGTCGCAGCTCGACCCAACGCGGTTGGGCGTGATCTTCGGCGCGGGTCTGATTGCCAGCGAGTTGGAGGAGCTAGGCCCGGCGGCAAGATTGTGCACAAACGGCCAGCCGTACTTTGTTGATCTGGAGAAATGGGGACGCGACGGCCTGGCCGCTATGCCGCCGTTGTGGATGCTCAAATACCTGCCCAACCTGCTGGCTTGCCACGTCTCGATTTTGCACAACGCCCAGGGGCCAAATAACTCGATCACCCAGGGCGATGTGGCATCGCTGCTGGCTCTGGGTGAGGCGTGGCGGATTTTGCAACGGGGCCTGGCCGATGTGATGCTTACCGGAGGCGGCGATAGCCGGTTGAATCCTTTGAGCATGTCCCGTCTGTGCCTCTTCGCCCCTCTCAGCCGGCGCAATGATGCTCCAGAAGAAGCTTGCCGGCCTTTTGATCGCGAACGTGATGGACTGGTGCCGGGAGAAGGGGCGGCAGTTTTGGTCCTGGAGACGCTCGAACATGCTCAGCGGCGTGGGGCCCGGGTGTACGGCGAGGTGGTGGGTTTCGCCTCGGCATTCGACCGTCAGCGGACTGGCGAGGTACTTGCGGAGGTGATTGGGCAGGCGCTGCAACAAGCAGGAATAACCCCAGAAGCAATTGACCACATCAACGCACACGGCTATAGTACGCCGCGGGAAGATATCTGGGAGGCGGCGGGGTTAGTGCGGGTGTTCGGACGGAACAATACCCGGGTGCCCGTATTTGCAGCGAAGAGTTATTGGGGCAATCTCGGGGCGGCGGGTTCGGTGGCAGAGTTGGCGATCAGCCTGCTGTCCTGGCAGCAGGGAGTTTTGCCGCCCACGCGCAATTACCGCCAACCCGATCCCGACTGCCCAGTGTATGTGCTGGCGGGTCGCTGGCATGAACCGCACAAGGACTTTTGCTTGAAGGTGGCTCTCGGCGAACGGGGCCATTGCGCTGCCGCTGTCATACGCCGCTGCCGCCAGGAGAACTAAGATAAGCCATGCGTCGGCGAGTGGTAATTACCGGAATGGGGGCAATCACACCGCTGGGACACAGCGTGGCGGAGTTATATCGCCAGCAGATTGAGGGCCGCAGTGGCGTCGGGCGGATCACGCATTTCGACGCCCGTACTTTCCCCACACAAATTGCCGCCGAAGTGCGGGATTTTGATCTGGCACGCTTTCTTGGCCAGGACGCAGCGCGGTTCGAAGATGTCGGGGCGAACTGCCGATTTGCCCTGGCCGCGGCCCGCCAGGCGCTCGAAGACGCAGGGGTGCTCGATAGTGACGTCAATCGTCGGCGCTTCGGCGTTTATTTGGGCACCGGCGAAGGCCAGCAGGATTTCTTCGCTTTCATCAGTCTGATAGGTCGCTGTTACAACCCCCAGACGCAAACGGTGGACACACGCCGCTTTACCGAACTAGCGTTGCAGGAGCTGCACCCCGGTCGCGAGCGCGAGCAAGAACCGCATACGACGGTCGGCCACCTGGCGGAGTATTTCCAGCTCGAAGGCCCGAATTATAACTGCCTGACGGCTTGTGCCGCCAGTAGCCAGGCCATTGGGGAAGCGGTCGAATTAATCCGTCGGGGCGAGGCCGCTCTCGTCCTCTCAGGTGGCAGTCACAGCATGATTCACCCCTTTGGGGTGACCGGCTTTTGTTTGCTGACGGCACTGTCCACGCGCAACGATGAGCCTACCAAAGCATCTCGGCCTTTCGACGCCCTGCGTGATGGTTTCGTGCTGGGCGAAGGTGCAGGGATGGTGGTACTGGAAGAACTGGAGCATGCCAAACGCCGTAAAGCTCATATTTACGCGGAGATAACTGGTTATGGCATTAGCGCCGATGCGTTTCGGATCACCGACAGCCATCCCGAAGGCCGCGGGGCGATCGCCTGCATGGCCGATGCCCTGCGTGATGCCAGGCTGAAACCGCAAGACATTGGCTACATCAACGCCCACGGTACCAGCACCCAGGTCAACGACAGGGTAGAAACCCTGGCCATTAAGAAAGTCTTCGGTGATTATGCCTATCAGGTGCCGATTTCGAGCTCGAAAAGCATGCTCGGCCATCTGATCGCAGCTGCGGGTGTAGTCGAGTTGATTACTTGCGTCATGTGCCTACAGCATGGTGTCTTACCACCAACCATCAACTATGAGCATCCCGACCCCGAATGCGACCTCGATTACATTCCGAATGTGGCTCGGGAAAAACGTGTCGAGCACGTGCTGAGCAATAGTTTCGGTTTTGGCGGCCAAAACGTCTCTCTGGTCGTCAGCCGATTCCGCGATTAGCCAGCTGCGCGATGGGATTTGCGGTAGATTTTTCTTGAAGCGACGGCGATTTTTTATTCAATAAAGCAGGGACGCCGCAAACTTGACAATTTAGCTGCGACGACATGAAGCAGCGAAATTTTGCCGAGCGGCTCACAAATTGAATCCATAGGACGGCCTGCATCATTGGGCGTCAAGCGTCGGATCAGGCAAAGCTGATCCACGCCGGAAGAAGACCTCTACCCGGGGGACACCTGTTCCCCAGCAGGCCGTAATCGCCAGCCCTCGAGGATGCACCTGGAGGAGGAAACGGTGGACTGGCTGGACATTTTGCTTTCTGCCGCACTCTGGCTCACGCTGGTACTTACCGCTGCTTTTTCCCTGTTCATGCTTTGGGTGTTCCTGCGCTACGTGGGCATTATCGTGCGGATATTTCAGGAGAAACCGATTTTCATCATTCCGCGCGGCGATCCCATCCCTGAAGCTGAAGATGTGATGTTTCCGACTACCGATGGCTTGCGATTGGCTGGGAGTTATTTGCACACACCGTGCGAGCGGCGCTTGGGGGTGGTGTTATTTGGCACAGAGTACGGCTCGAACCGCTGGTCGTGTTTGCAATATTGTCGCCAGCTGCTCGAAGAGGGTTTCGATATTTTCACCTTTGAGTTTCGCAATTGCGGTGACAGCGAGTGTTTGCCCGACTACGAGCCTTTGCAGTGGGTTACGAACTACGAGGTCGAAGACGTGCTGGCGGCGGTACGTTACTTGAAATCCCGTCCCGATGTCGATCCGCGCGGCATTGGTTTTTTCGGAGTCAGTCGAGGCGGCGGCGCAGGTATTATTGCGGCAGCGCAGGAACCGTTCATCCGCTGCGTGGCGACCGATGGAGCCTTTGCGACCATCAGCACGATGGTGCCCTACATGCAGAGGTGGATCAGCTTGTATAGCCTTTTCCCGAACGCTTACCGCATCCTGCCCCGATGGATTTATGTACTGGCGGCGGAGATGGCATTATGGCGATTGGCGCGGCAACGGCGTTGCCGATTCCCCAGTCTGGAACGAGCTATCAGCAAAATTGCGCCGCGCTCCCTGCTGATGATCCACGGCGGCGCGGACAATTACATTCGCCCCGAATGGGCCCAGCAACTTTTTGAGCGTGCAGGGGAGCCCAAAGAACTCTGGATTGTGCCGCACGCCAAGCACAATCAGGCCGTGCAGGTAGCCGGCAAACAATACCAGGAGCGGATCGCACACTTCTTCCGCACGCACCTGGCCGGCGGTCGTAGAACGCGGCTCGATCGGCCCCAGATTGTCAAGCGCAGCTGAGCTTTGACCGATACTGGAGCCGATGCTATGCGGGCGTCCCAGCGCTAGCCCGATGTCGCATAAGTGGCGGTGCTTACCGCCTTCAGAAATCAAGCGCGGAGCAAGGGGATGTCGATTATGTTCCTGTGGTTGGCGCGGAAGGTACTGGCTTTTTTTGCCAAAAGACAGGCACGACGCTGGGCGGCCGCTTTTGACCAGGCGACCCATTCTCCCCGTGAAGTGCAGCAGGCGTTGTGGCAGCGGATCGTACAGCGCCATCGCCACACTCAATTTGGCCAGGAACACCGCTTTGATGCGATGCGCACCCTGGCGGATTTTCGCCGGCATCTCCCCATCCGCTGTTATGAAGACTTCGAGCCGTATATGGAGCAGGTGAAGCGCGGCAAGCTGGACGTACTGTTGGGAGATAGTCGGGTGCTCATGTTTGCGCTGACCAGCGGCACCACCGCCAGTCGCAAGTTCATCCCGGTTACAGAACAATACCTGGCCGATTACCGTCGCGGCTGGACGATCTGGGGTATCCACGTTTACCAGGCCCA
Source organism: bacterium HR36 (assembly GCA_002898995.1). GTDB lineage: Bacteria > Planctomycetota > Planctomycetia > Gemmatales > HRBIN36 > HRBIN36. The sequence continues at coordinate 1,466 of BEIM01000108.1, read as the reverse complement.
TCCCGACGCACTGATGCGGCCGATTCTGCAGCTGGTGAGCGACTGGGACGAATTTCGCACGGAGGCGGGAATCCCCTGTGGTAGCGTGAGTGGCTTGACGGCGCATATGCAGAAACGGGTCATCCGCTGGGTGTATTGCATGCCCAGTTGCACAGCGAAAATCCGTGATATCCACGCCAAATATTACGTGGCCCTGCGGTTGAGTCTGCCGCGACCGCTGGGGATGATTATCTCAGCCAATCCCAGCACCATCGTGAATCTGGCACGCACACTCGAACGTCACCAAGAGCAACTGATTCGCGATTTGTACGATGGCACGTTGTGGTCGGGTGTGGAGGTACCCGTTACGGTACGGGAAGCGCTGCGGGGTAAGCTACGCCGCGATCCCCGCCGGGCTCGCGAATTGGACCGCTTAGCCGAACGCCACGGTATGTTGCGCCCCAAGGATGTTTGGCCCACACTGACGATGCTGGGCAACTGGACTGGCGGCAGTGTTGGCGCTTATCTGCGGTTATACCCCCGCTATTTTGGCGACACGCCTGTTCGCGACCTCGGTTTGTTGGCCAGCGAAGGACGCTTCAGTATCCCCATCGAAGACCACACTGCCAGCGGCATACTGGACATCACCAGCCACTTTTTCGAGTTTATCCCCGTCGCGGAAATAGACTCCCCCCAACCCACGGTGCTGGCCGCTCATGAAGTCGCGGAAGGCCACGACTATTTCCTCATCCTCACCACCGCCTACGGCTTGTATCGTTACAACATTTACGACGTGGTGCGCGTAACGGGATTTTATCACCGTACACCGATGATCGCGTTCCTCAACAAGGGCAGCCATTTCGCTAATATCACAGGGGAAAAATTATCGGCGTTTCAGGTTTCGGAAGCCATGCGACAAGCGCTAGTGGACCTGGACCTGGCTTTGAACAATTACACGCTAGCACCTTGCTGGGACGAAGAACGGCCTTATTACGGTTTGTTCATCGAGCAAAATGAACCAGTCAGCAAGGCGCAACTATTGCGGTTAGCAGAAGTCCTGGATCAACGATTGCGCCAGGCGAATTCCGAATATGACGAGAAACGGAAAAGCCGGCTGGAGCGCATTCGCGTGCTCGTGGTGGCTGAAAACGCCTTGGCGGAATGGGATCGCCAACGCCTTCGCCGTAGCGGCGGCACTCCCGAACAATACAAACATCCCGTGTTGTTGCCTGACTTCTCCTTCCGCGACCAAGTTCGCGTCGTCGCAGAATGGGTGCCAACGGTCCCGAGTGTCGCGTAGAGCCGCGGTTCATGGCCCTTCTCAATGGCACTTTAGCCGCGCTGGATGGTGACTGGGTTGGCTCGCGCTAGCTCAGCAGATCAAAAGACTTTCGCACAATTGCCAGGGTTGCTGCCCCGGCTGGCTTACGCGCCACAGACAATTGCTTGCCCAAGTCCTAAACACCGCACCATGGTGAACGTTGTCG
>BEIM01000107.1 GCA_002898995.1 bacterium HR36 | reverse complement strand
AGTTCGGTACGGCAACCCTGACGATTACCATCACCGACAACGGCACAACCAATGGTAGCCCCGATCCGAAGACGCTGACAATTACCATCCCGGTAACGATTACCCCGGTCAACGACGCCCCGGTGCTGAACACCAATAATGGTCTGACGGTACCGGAAGGTGGCAGTGGCGTCATTGACAATAGCAAACTCGCCGCTAGCGATGTGGACAACCCTGACAATCAGATCATCTTTACCGTCACTGGCCTACCAGTGAACGGTCAGCTCTTGAAGAACGGCGTGCCCCTGAGTGCCAACGGCACGTTTACCCAAGCCGACATCAATGCCAACCTGATTACCTACGTTCATAACGGTTCGGAGACGAACTCCGATTCGTTCACCTTTACTCTCACGGACAGCGACGGCGGCAACGGGGGCACGCATACCTTCAACATCACGATAACGCCCGTGAATGATCCACCGACAGTGGACCTCAACGGCGGCAATCCTGGCACTGACAATACAGTTTTGTATCCAGCACCAGGCGACGCCAGCAACATCATTTCCCTGGCCCCCTCGGCCACCTTGTCCGATCCCGATTCGACCCAACTGACTGGCGCTGTCATCACCTTGACCAATCCGTTTACTGGCGACGAGTTGCTGATTGACGAAACTGCAGGCGGCTCTGTGAGTGGTATCAGCAAATCCACCACTGGAACGACAATAACGCTAACCGGGACAGCAAGCCTCAGCGCGTATCAGGCAGTGCTGCAAACCCTGCGATTCCGGAACACACAAACGTTCCCGAACCTGACGCAGCGTGACGTGACCGTGAAGGTTACCGATAGCGCGGGAGCCGACAGTAACCTCGCCCATGTCTTCATCAATATAGCTGGAGGCCAGGCACCCAGCGTAGATTTAAACGGTTCTTTGCCGGGAATTGACTTGACCGTAACGTTACCCACGCCCCGGCTAACTCCAACGGGCACGGTCGTGAATATCGGGAGTGCCAACCTGACCGTAACCGATCCCGACAGTCCAATATTGAGTTTCGCCCAGGTGGTGCTACCAAACCGGCTGGACGGAGATGCCAACGAGGAGCTTATCGTCAACACGTCCGGCACGGGTTTGACGGCGGTGTATACACCGAGCACGGGCATTTTGCAGATTTCCGGTCCTGGTACCGTTAGCGAATTTCAAACCGTGTTGCAAACGCTGCAGTATCGCAACAAAGCGGTAGTGCCCAACGCCTCGCCCCGCACCATCCAGGTGGTGGTCAACGACGGATATACGAGCAGTCCAACGGCGACCGTAACGGTGCAAATCCCTGGCCCGGCATTGGCGCCACAACTGGACTTGAACGGGCCGAGCAGTGGCACCGGTTATAGCGCTTTATTCCCCACGCCTGGCCCGGGCAGCGTCTTGATCGTGGACGGAACTCAGGCAACCGTTACAGACGGAGACAGCCAGGGCTTGATAACACTGACGGCCTTCCTGGTAAGTGCTCCGGATGGGGCCAACGAATTCCTCTCGGCTAACACCACGGGCACCGGACTGACGGCGACTTATAACTCCTCGACCCGCGTGTTGACCATTCAAGGCCCTGGCACGCTGAGCGAATTTGAACAGGTGCTCCGCACTTTGCGCTATCATAACAACGCGACGTTCCCGAACCTGGCGCAGCGCACCATTCAGGTAACCGCCAGCGACGGCTACAACGCGAGCAATGTGGCGACGGCCATTGTGAATTTTGCTGGCGGCTTGCCGCCTGTAGTGGACTTGAATGGCGGAGCAAGCGGCGTCAATTATAGCGTCAATGCACAAACGCCGGGGCCGTTCAACGGTGCCAACGCGCTTACCATTGTGGATTCCTCGAACGCTACCGTTTCCGACCCGGACAGCACCGTGTTGGTCTGGCTCCGTGCCGTGCTGACCAATCGGCCGGACGGTGATGCGAATGAACGTCTGATCGTGAACACGACCGGCACTGGACTGACAGCCACGTACACGCCCGCGACAGGCGAGCTCTTCATCACCGCCGGCATTCCGCAACCCGTGACACAGTTCCAACAAGTGTTACGGACGCTGCAATACGAAAACGACACAACGTTCCCGAATGCGGCAGCGCGGACGATTCAGGTGACGGCGTTCGATGGCTACAGTGTCAGCGCCACGGCTACGGCGACGGTCAATTTCCTGGGGCCCGCCGCACCTTCGGTGGACCTGAATGGGATAAGTGATCCAGGAACAGGCTTCACCACCACGCTGGCGGCTGGCAATACGCAGGTGAATATAGTGGACAGCGACCTGGTTGTGCTTGATAGCGACAGCACCCACTTGGCTTTCGCCACGGCACAGTTGCTCAGTGCTCCCGATGGCAACAACGAGAGCCTGGACGTTACCGCAAATCTCACCGGGACGGGAATTACCAAGTCGTACAATTCGTTCACGCGGACGCTCACGCTAACTGGCGTGGCTCCCAAGAGTGTTTACGAAAGTGTTCTGCGGACACTGGTTTACAGGAATATGCAAACTTTCCCCAACCCGGCCACGCGGCAAATCGAAGTGCGGGTCAATGATGGCTATTCCACCAGCGTAGCTGCCCTGGCAACGGTCAATATTGGCGGTACGACGCCACCGATTGTGGATTTGAACGGGCCAGCCACCGGCACGAGTTTCGTGGTTCCTGCAATTCAAACGCCAGGTCCGGTAACCGTCTATATCGTGGACACCGCCACCGCGTTTGTCAGCGACGCCGATAGCCCCAATCTGAATTACATGGACGTGGTGCTGGTGAACCGCCCCGACGGGCTGGACGAGGAGGTAACCCTTGACGCTAACGGCACCAGCGGCACCAGTCTCAGTGTAACGCCGACCACCAACGGTATTCGCATCCAAGGCGTTGGGCCTCAGCCCGTAAATGATTTTGTGACTGTGCTGCGGCGGCTGCAATACACCAACAACCGCACCTGGCCAGCTACCGCACCAAGAACCATTCAGGTTACTGTCAATGACGGCTATAGCTCAGTAAGTGCCCAGGCGACGGTGAGCTTCCTCGGTGCCCTGACGCCGAGCGTGGATTTGAACGGGGCAGACGAATCAGGTTCCGACTTCGCCGCGACTTTCGATCCCGTGACGGGAATGGTCGCCATTGTGGATACCAGTTCGGGAAGCAACGGCCTGCTGGTCAATGACCCGGACAGCACGCATCTAGCACAAGCGGTGGTGCAATTGATCAATCGTCCCGACGGCACGAGTGAGCGTGTGGATGTGACCATTGATCTCACTGGGACCGGCATCGTCAAGTCTTACGACCCGAACACTGGTACCCTGACACTGCTCGGAGTAGCGCCACGGAGCGTTTATCAGAACGTGTTGCGGAGTCTGGTCTATCAGAATAGCCAGGCGCTTCCTACTCCAGTAACGCGGCAGATCACGGTACGCGTCCACGACGGTTATAACTTCAGTTCGGCTGCGACGGCGCAAGTGTTTATTCCTGGGCCAGCATTCCCGCCGGCAGTGGACCTGAATAATTCCAGCCCGGGTATCAACAACGTGGCAAGTTTTCCAGCGACCGGCAATTCGGTACTGATTGCTCCGACCGCTATAGTGAGTGACTCGGACAGCGTGTTGCTACGACGGCTCGAAGTACGGATCACCAACCTGTTGGATGGCAACAACGAGTTCCTGACTGCCGACGTTACAGGTACCACTATCTCCGCGGTTTTCGTCAATGGTCGGCTCGTTCTGACGGGCCCGGATACGCCGGCCAATTTCCAGAGCGTGCTGCGCACAGTGCGCTATGTCAATACTGCTACGCTGCCGAATCCCGACCCGCGCACCATTACCGTGTTCGCCAATGACGGTTACAACAACAGTGCGACGGCCACCGTGACCGTGAACTTCCCACCGACGCGCTCCCAGGACTTGCCGGGCGGGGGTAAGGTGCTTTACGTCGTGGGCACCAATGGGAACGACGTCATTCAGATCAAGCCTGGAGCCAGCTCGACGCAGTTCCGCGTGAGCGTCAACGGAGTGAATGTCGGCACGTTCAACAGTACCCTGTTCCGCTGGGTATTTGCCTTTGGTCTGAATGGGAACGACCGAATTGAAGTAGACCGCACCCTGGGGATCAAGACTTTACTCTCTGGTGGTGCTGGGAACGACATTTTGCAAGGGGGCAAGGGATCGGATATCCTGTTAGGCGGCCCCGGCAACGACCAGCTAATCGGCCGCGATGGCCGCGACTTGCTCATCGGCGGGACCGGAGTGGATTCTCTGTACGGCCACGAGGTACTCACGCAAGCCCGCGTCGGCAGCGACGAAGACATTCTCATCGGCGATAGCACCGTTTACGATTCGGACCTAATGGCTTTGACGCGGATTCTGGATCGTTGGGCCGGCAGCGGTACTTACTCCCAGCGGATCAGCGCCTTGCTCAACGGTGTGGGTGTCCCGCAGCTAAATGTGTCGAAAGTTGTCTTCGACAACGCGGTAGATCAACTCTTCGGTGGCTGGGACAATGACTGGTTCTTCCGCCTCAATAATCGAGACAGTTTACGGGACCGCGTCGGTACAGAGCGCATTAATTAGGCGTTAACTCGGAGCGTGTAACCTAGGTCAGAGACAGCCCCTGAGGCAGAGCAGTGAGTGGCGTGCGGGAGGAACCACTAACAGGAGCCAACAACTGAGGTCATCCATCGGGAGGCGAAAAATCATGCAGCGTGGGAACTGGCTGTATAACTGGTCGAGGAGTTTGACACGTCTGGGCATGTGGTGGCGAAGCCAGCGGCCGCGTCGCCGTGCTCGATCCCGCAGCCGGCAAAACACCTGCCGTCTGACTATGGAAGCTTTGGAAGACCGTAGCCTTCCTTCGACGAGTATTCCCCTGCACCCGGTGAACTGGACTGAATTAGGTCCGGCGGGAATTCGGCCGGGGGGTAGCAACAATATTTGGACCGGGCGCGTCAACGGCATCGCCGTCGATCCCAACAATGCCAGCCGCATTTTCATCGCCAGTAACGGCGGCGTGTGGCGGACTGTAGATGGTGGCGCCACCTGGACGCCCCTCACCGATAAGATGCCCAATCTCACCATCGGCGCTATCGCTATTGCTCCCAGCAATCCCAATGTGATTTATGCCGGCACTGGTGAACAACATTTCAGCAGCATAGACAGCTTTCCGGGCAGCGGCCTGTACATTTCCACTGATGGCGGACAAACCTGGGACATCACATTCGGCGGCGCGGTGGATACGCAAATCCAGAACGTCACCCGTCCTGTTGAGGTTAACGGCACCATTTATTTCGTCGCGTTCACGCAGGCGGAAGGCTGGGAGCTTTGGAAGACCGACGGCACGACGGCCAGCCTGGTAGCCGACATCAATCCCGGTTCGCTCAGTTCCAATCCGCGGCTGCTGACGAATGTGAACGGGACACTGTTCTTCATCGCTGAGGAGCAAAACACGGGAATCGAGTTGTGGACCAGCGATGGGACGTCGTCGGGAACCCGTTTGGTGCGCGATCTCCGTACCGGCGTACAGAGTTCCAACCCGAACTGGCTGGTGAACGTCAACGGGACGTTGTATTTCTCGGCCAATGACGGGGCTTTTGGTGTGGAGTTGTGGAAATGGGATCCGAGTATTTCGCCATCCGGTCCAGCTCCCGCGGCTAACCAGGTCGTGCTGGTTCGTAACATTCGTGGTGGCGGTTTTGGCGGAGGTGGTGTTCAGAGTTCGAATCCCTCTTTTCTGACCAACGTCAACGGTATGCTCTACTTCCAGGCCATCAACAGCGGCGGAACTGGCGTGGAATTATGGCGGAGCAACGGTACTTCGGCAGGCACAGTGCTGGTGGCCGACATCAATCCAGGGCCGGGCGGTAGCTCGAATCCGAGCAATCTCATCAACGTTAACGGGACGCTGTTTTTTACTGCCAATGACGGAACTAATGGTGTAGAATTGTGGAGTTTAGCGACCACCGGCTCAGGCCTCCCCGCTGGCACGCCGCAGATGGTTCGGGACATCGCGTCAGGTACAGCTTCTTCTGATCCGAGCAACCTGACCAATGTCAGCGGCACGCTGTTCTTCACGGCGAACGATGGGATTTACGGTACGGAATTGTGGAAGTCTGATGGCGCACCGGCTGGCACCCAGCTGGTTCAGGATATTCGCCTGGGCAGTATCGGTGCAAGCTTCTCCGAGCTAACGAATGTCAATGGGACATTGTTTTTCGTCGCTGATGACGGTCAATATGGTGCGGAGTTGTGGAAAAGCGACGGCACTTCTACAGGTACAGTGCTGGTGAGAGACATCAACATCGGCACGCGTAGCAGTAATCCGCAGGGGTTGACCGTTGTGCAAACCGCGCCAGGGGTGTTCCGGCTGTTTTTTGCCGCCAATGATGGTTCCAGCGGTACCGAGTTATGGCAGTCGGACGGTACCTCCGCTGGGACGGTGATGGTGAAAGACATCCGGCCGGGTGCGGCCAGCTCTGCACCGCAACAATTGGTAGCGCTGGGCAACCAGTTGATCTTCCTGGCCAATGACGGTATAAGCGACCTCGACCCGTGGAAGAGTGATGGCACCAGCGCGAACACAGTGAGAATTGCCGACACAACAATTACGACCGGCCTGGCGATTGCTGGACCGTTTGACCGCCGCTACATCTCTGCCATCGTCGTGGATCCGAACGATCCGAACGTGGTATATGCAGCAGTTTCGATTCGAGGTGGGACGGTAACGGACACCAGTGGCTCGGAGCGGGAACGCTCCGGGATTTACAAATCGGAAGATGGGGGGCGCACCTGGACGAACACCACCTGGGACAAGATTGTGGATCAGGCTGGTAACTCCGCTTCGGTGGACCGCGCCTTCACGGATTTGATTCTCGTGCCGGATCCTTCTAGCCCAGCCGGATACATTTTGTACGCGGCCATCGGTGACCCCAATGGGCACGAAATGAACGGTTTGTACCAGAGCCGTGATGGCGGGGACACGTGGATCCGTGTCGCCTCGTTTCCCAGTGGCCGATTTGAACCGCGCGTGGGGCGAATCCGCCTGGCAGCCAGTCCTAGCGACCCAGACTTCATTTACGGCATTATCGCGGACGCCTCCGCCTCAAATTTTGGCGGACTGTACCGCTTTGTGGTCAGTGCTGACCGCGGCTTCACCTGGGTACCAATGCCCGTGGGCGGTGCCACAGGTCTTCCCGATGTCCTAGGAAATTTGGGGGATTTCAACCTGGCCCTCGCGGTGCATCCCACCAATCCCTACCGAGTTTACTATGGCGGCTTGCAGGCGGCGGAAGTTATTTTCGCACCTGACGCCAATTTCCCAAAGGCCCCAAGCCGATTTACTTTTTCCGCTGCGGTGATCAGCACTGGCGCCGATCCGAATCAGCCTTACCCGCATCCGAATTTCCATGCCATGGCCTTTGATGCGGCAGGGCGTTTGCTCGTCGGCACCAATGGAGGCGTATGGCGCTACGATGTCATCGCCCAGCAGTGGGCGAACATTAATTCCAACCTGAGGATTACTCTGGTTACTAGCGTGGCGCCAAGCCGGTTCTCGCAAGATCGCATTTACATTGGCACTAAGGACAACGGCTTGGCTTACTTCGACGATAACCTGGTTTGGACAGGTGTGTACACCGCACCGACGGACATCGGCAAAGTGATCGAGGATGGGCTCAATCCGAACTTCATCTATGCCATCAATCTGAACGGCAGTCCGAATCACTTTTCTTTTCAGCTCGTCCGTTCGATCGACCGCGGGGGCACGTTTGGCCTGGTAGGGAACTTCAACGTGCCGGATTTCCCACCTGGCCCGCCGCCTGTGGAGTTTCGCGAGTATTATCCACCGATGGTGCTCGAGCCGGAGTTGGACCGCTTGTATGTCGGTACCAACATTTTGTACGAAGTGCGTAATATCCGTGGTGCGCCAAACATCCTGGATGTTGCTGACGCCACCTTTGATCCGTCGTCTGGCGCGTGGAACGCGGATTTCCTAGCCCGGCCGGCGACGGCCATTGCCGTGTATCAACAAAGTCCGGTTCAAAACAACCCTAACCCGGGAGACCCGGAAGTCGTGTGGGTAGCCGTCGGCGCACGCATTGAATTCACGGACAACTGGACGGCGGTTACTGGAAATCGCCGGCCGTTTGTAGCTGTTGGCAATAATCCCTTCACTGGCGGTGGGGGCGGAGGCGGTGGCCTGAATTTCAATTGGGTGGACCTGGCGACCAGCGGTTCCGCTCCCCAGGACCGCTATGTGCTCTATGCGGTCACGGACAGCTTTCGCCGTGGCGCTCTAACTAGCCAGGTGTGGTTGATCACTGGCACGCTAAGCGGTGGAGGTGGCGGGGGATTCCTTACCTTCACTTGGACTTCCATTGGCGATGCCTTGCCTGACGTGGCAGCGCGGGCCATCGTTGTGGAACCACGCCTTCCAGGTTGGCAAGATGACGTGGTTTATGTGGGCACCGATGCCGGCGTTTTCCGCGGGACCTTCAACGTGAATTCCCAGCGATGGGAGTGGCGACTCTATGGCAAAGGCCTCCCAAATGCTCGCATCACCGACATGGAGTTCAACGTCAATTTCAACCAGCTCATCGTCTCCACTTACGGTCGTGGCGTATGGGGCATTTTCGTCAACACCGACCTGCCCCCCGAAAACACCGTACCCGGCCCTCAGACCGTGCCAGAAGATGGCCAACTTGTCTTCTCGCTGGCTAACCGTAATCCCATTCGCGTGGACGATCCCGACGCCGATCCCAATCCCATTCAAGTCGATCTGCGAGTCAACAATGGCATCTTACACTTACCGACTACTGCCGGTCTGACCTTCCAGGGTGGCACAACGAATAACTCCCCGCACATTATTGTTCGCGGCACGATCGCCGACCTGAACAACGCTCTCAATGGCCTGCGCTACATTCCCAACCTGGATTACTTCGGTCCCGATACGCTGACGATTACGACCAGCGACCTGGGTAATACTGGGCCACTACCACCGGGTTTCCCCACGGGTTTCAGTACCACGGATACTGTGAATATTACTGTTACCCCGGTCAACGATGCTCCGGTGCTCCGTAGTGGTATAACTATCCCGATGCCGACTTTGTTAGAAGACCCAGTAAGCAATCCCGGCCGAAGCGTGTCCGAGCTTCTCGGTTCGCCGTTGAGCAATTCCAATAACCGTAGTTCGGGGGCTGATATTATCGAAGTGGATGGCGATACTAACGTTCTGGCACGTGTGGGTATTGCAGTCACGTCGGCGACGACTACGGGCGGTTCTTGGCAGTATTCGCTCGATGGCGGCGCAACGTGGGTGAACTTCCCGAGCGTTTCCGCCAGCAGTGCCCTGCTGCTGGGCCCCAACGCCCTGGTTCGATTCAAT
>BEIM01000106.1 GCA_002898995.1 bacterium HR36 | reverse complement strand
CTCTTGCCCAGGCAGTCCCTCCGTGCTGGCTCACCCATTACGATGCGCGGCGCCGCCGATTTATTGCCTTTGGATGCACGCTCTCGGTGGCAACTGTCCTACCGCAGGACGGCCCGGCTTTTTGCAAATCCGGTCATAATCTCTGCCACTTAGCCGTCTGATGTGCCGCGAGGCTACGGGCTATTTTTCGCTTACTGCGACGAGCATTTATGGGGTGGCAAGTCGCCGCGCCCCTGGCAGTGGCTGTCCTCCTTTGCCTTCCGGCCGCCAGGGGAATGGCGTAACGATTTCAACGGGCTTGGTCGAAATCTTTTCACCCAGGATGTGTTCAAAGACCGTGCCGTATAACTTGTTGATCGGCTGCAAGGCATGGGCGGCTAGGAGCATCTGCGCCTGCGCCAGTGGCCCGAGTGCCCAGCGGCGACCCGCGCGATCGGGGACAAATCGGACCAGGGGCAATGCCGCTTCCGCAGCCTGCCGTTGTTGCAATAGCTGCAGGCCGAACTTCACGTCTGGGCCGTCGAGCGGCGGGGGCGGCAATACCGGCGCCAAGGGTCGCCCGCTCGGATCGCGATACGTCAGCGCTCCAGACGACTCCAACTCTGGATCGAACGGAACTGGCTCGACGACGAGCCCGTATTGTTGGCGGAGACGTTCGGCATGATACTCCCGGAAAAGCACCTTGAAGAGTTTGCCCGTTTTCTCGCGGTTGGCCAAGCCCCGACGCACGCTCTCTACGACCCACTGAGCCTCGGCTAGGAATACATCCGCATTCACTGGGCCAGGGATGACGTGCAGCACGCGGCCATCGGCAGCACAAAAGTATGTTGCCACATTGCCACCTTGTTTTTGCCCGCCGACTATGCGGAACGTCGCCACTTTCTGGAACGAGCTCACGAAGTGCTGGTTGACAAATGCTCCCACGCGCCGATCCGCTAGCGCACTCACCCGGAGTGCTTCCGCGTTGTTTCAGGTCAAGCCCGGGTCTTCGAAATGGCCGGAAACGTGCAACACCAGGACAAGCTTTTCCTCGGCAGCGGCCCGCTTGGCGGCAGCTTTAGGGGTAGGCTCAAATTCGATGGCCGTGCCATAATCTCCGCAGGCTGGTGTTTTCTCCCAGGGGAGCACGGCCTGGCCCGACACTGCCAGGGCCGTTATCACTGCGAACGCGGAAAAACCGTAAACAACGCTTTTGATCTTTCTCGGGCCGTACACCACGCGCTTGACGCTTGCCATGTTCTTTTCCTCCGCGGCTTTCCTGAGTCGGGGATCTATCTCTGGCCAACGGTATGACGAATAAGTCGGCTGAAAAGATCGCCATGCTTGATAGCCCCAGGCGAACCGGCACAGCGATCCACTTCCGCGTGCAACGAGCTAGAAGGGAGAACGGAACCTGTCGTTAGCGCGCTAATCTTGCCCAACAGCGCATGCAGTTGGTGCACCAAGAGCGGCTAACGTCCACCAGTTATGCCCTCAGTTTGCACGAGTGGGCAGCGAAGAGATTGGAGTAATACAAGCACGCGGCGGCGGGCTGACGCCCACTACTGTCGGATCTAACAGCCGCGGCTCTTGCAGCATGCGCGAGCGCTGGCGACGATGTCCTGGTTACTATAAAGTGCGTCTTACAACAATTCCTTGATCGGGTTGGCCCCGCGGTCAACGATGCGAATCGGTCGGCCGCGCGGCGTGGTGTATTGCTTGTTGTAATCAATGCCGAGAATGGTGCATACGGTCGCCAGGAAATCGAGAGCGGAAATCGGCCGCTCGACAACGGTGGCCCCTTCAGCATCCGTCTTGCCAATGACCTGGCCGCCTCTAATGCCACCGCCGATGAGCAAGGTGCTCCAGGCGCGCGGCCAGTGATCGCGTCCGGGCTGGGGACCGCGATTGTTGATATGAGGTGTGCGGCCAAACTCGCCCATCCAAACAACCAGCGTACTCTCCAGCAAGCCGCGGGCTTTGAGGTCCTCGATGAGGGCGCTGATTGCGGGGTCTACCTGCTCGGAAAGTTGCCGGACCCGCACGAAGTTGTTTTGATGGGTATCCCAACCCCCGAGAGTGACTTCGACAAACTTCACGCCGATTTCCACCAGGCGGCGCGCCAGCAAACAGCTATCGCCAAAACGCGTGCCGCCATAACGTTGCCGCACGCTGGCAGGTTCCTGGCTGAGGTCGAAAGCCTTGGCCTCTTTGGAACGCATCAACTCGACAGCCCGGGCATACATCGTTTGGTGGGCTTGCGCCGCTGGGCTGCGATACGTGCGATAGAAACCCTGCTCAAGTTCCTGCAACAGACTGACGCGGTCCTGGAAACGCTCCGCGCTCACCAGCGCCTGCAGGTTCTCGACGCCACGGGTCGGGTCGTTAATCACCAGAGGTTCATGGCGCGGTCCGAGGTAGCCTGCGCCATAAGTACGCGCAGAAATAGCTACGAAGCTGGGCAACGGAAAGTCGGGATTGCTGAGTTCCTTGGAGACAATGGAACCAATACTGGGGTGGACAACGCCGCCTTGCCCTTCCCGGTAACCGGTGTGCAGATAGTACCGGGCACGCGGATGGGCTCCCTCCCCGGTACTCATGCCCCGCAAAATGGCTACGTGCTGCATTAGCCTGGCCAGTTTGGGGAAATGTTCGCTGATGTGAATGCCCGGGACAGAAGTCGGAATGGGCTTGAATTCGCCAGCATACTTTGTGCCGGGCTTCATATCGAAGGTGTCTTTGTGGGAAGGGCCGCCATCCATCCACAGCAAAATGCAAGACTTGTGCTTTGTTTGCGATTCTGCGGCGCGCAAGGCCAAAATGTCCAACCAGCCGGAAGTCGAAACCCCCATAATCCCGGCGGTGGTCAACTGGCAAAATTCTCGTCGGCTCACTGGCAAAAAGCTGTGCATGCGTTTTCCTCCGTTGGCCCAATGAGGGAATTGCGGGTGGCAAAGTGGGGCACAGAATTTGTCCAAGGCAAGCGGGCGGCGGGGCAACACGGCGTCACCCCACCGCCCAGCAGCGTCGGTTACCGCGTCAGGACGAATTCACTCGAGTTCAAGAGTGCCCAGAAGATGTCGGCCCAGGCGTTGCGGGCATACTGGCGCTGCCCGACGTAAGCGAGGAACCGTTGCCGTTCTTGTTCCGTCGGCCGACGCGATAACATGCCTAGGTAAAGCCAGTCCAGGATCTCTTCAGGCGTCTTGCCGCGCCGTAAAGCCTCCTGCAAGACCAGCCCTTCCGCGTTAGTCATCTGCGAATTCATCAGGCGCAGCGCATGGGGAATGCCCGCCTGGTAATCAAGCGGATCGGCCGCCTCGTCGCCACTGAACGCGAGGATAAACGCCTCGCGGATATTGAAGCCAGGCTTAGCGCCGACGGCCGGCTTACGCACGGTCAGGTTGCGATTAAACCCGACTACCTGGGCCAACGCATCAAACAGCTGAGCAGGCGTCATGGGTTTGACCGGCATCTGGGCGAACAGTGTGGGATCAGCAGGTCGGTCGCCGGCCGGTTGACTGCTGCGCTGGTAAGCCTGCGTGCTGGTAATGGTGCGCACCAGCCATTTCAGGTCGAAATTGTGGCCGACAAATTGCTGCGCCAGCAACTCCAAAAGCTCAGGATAAACGGGCGGATTGTCCTGGTGCATGTCGTCCACAGTATTGACCAGACCGCGGCCGAAAAATTTGGCCCACCAGCGATTCACAGTAGCCCGGGCGAAGTAAGGATTCTCAGGAGCCGTTAGCCACCCCGCCAGCACGGGCCGATAAGGTTCATCCGGGCGCAATTGCGGCGATTCGCCGGCTAGGAATTTCGGAGGCAACGCCTTGTAGGATTCGGGTAAATTTGGCCGCCGGCCCAAGAAACGAGCCATTTCCGTCACCCCAGGGCTGTTGCCGAGCTTCGCTGCTCGCACGGTGTTATCCGCCCGCACCTTCGAGAAAAATGCGGCGAATGCCCAGTAATCGTTCTGCTTCCAGTTGGTGAACGGGTGGTTGTGGCACTGAGCGCATTGCAACTGATTGCCCAGAAACAGTCGACACACGGAATTGGTGATCTGGTCGAGGTTCTGGTTGGCCAGGAAGTAAGTAACCGCAGGGTTTTCCTGCTGCGTACCTTTGGCCGTGAGCAGGGCGGTGACGATCTCGCTCCAGGGACGGTTCTGATTGAATTGCTCCGCGAGCCAATCAAATAGGGGCTGTGTCCGCAGGGCGCGGTTATCGGAATTGCGCGGCACGAGCAAACGCACCCACTCATCGGCAAAGTGCCGGCCATATTCGGGGCTGGCCAACAGCTGCTCGATCAGCTTGGCCCGCTTGTCGGGATCGCGGCTGTCGAGAAAAGCGGCCGCCTGTTCTGCCGTCGGGATCCTGCCGGTGATATCGAGGTAAACACGCCGCAGAAAGTCCGCATCGCTCGCCGGGCCGGACGGCTTGACTTTCTCCGCAGCCAGGTAGTCATAGATGATCGAGTCAATCCGCTGCACTACCTGAGCGGTGTCCAGCGCTGCAGCGCGAGCCACGCGTTGCTGAGCAGTTTGGCTCTTGACCTCGCCCATTGCCGTCCAGGCTGCCGTTACCAGAACGCAGAGCGTCGCGATAGCGAGCTTTCGCATGTTCCACCGCGTTTGCGCCATCGGCCAATCCTCCAGCTAGGACCTCCAAAGTTAACAACACCCTGGGACAGCGGAAGTTCCGGAACCCAGCCAGGCGCCAGCATGACAAACTCCCACAAAACTTTCACATCTGCCTTGCAATTGCCCAGAGCCCAGAGCTTGGAACGCCCTGGGCTAAGCTGGCGAAAAGGTGAAGGCTGTGCCCAACAACATGCGTGCGGCAGCCCCGAGATTGCAGGGACTTGGACTGGATAACTTACCGCTCGTTGGCTCGCAAAAACGCCGGTAACTCAGTTGCCCGCATCGCGAGTGTCGCGCTCCGCCGTCGGGATGAGCCGGGCGATGCACTGACGAATAGCCCACGGCAAAAAATCGGCGACATCGCTGGCGGTGAGTCCGATTTCTCCTTTCGCATCGCGGGCCAGATCTCCCGCACGACCGTGTAGGAAAACGGCCAGCTGCGCGGCAGTAAACGGTTCGAGCCGCTGGGCCAAGAGTGCAGCCAGCAGCCCGGTCAGCACGTCCCCAGTACCCCCGGTGGCCATTCCTGGATTGCCGGTGTGGTTGCGGTAAAGTCGTTCCCCGTCGCTCACCACTGTGCCATGCCCCTTCAGCACAACGATAAGACGATGTTGCCGGGCGAAGGCAGCGGCTAACTCCTCCCTTTGCGTTTGCACCTGGGCTGTGGAGAGACCCAGTAAGCGAGCGAACTCTCCGGGATGCGGCGTCAGAATACGCACCGCGGGGGCGTTTTCCAGCCAGGCCAGACCTGCCTGCGCCAGGTTATTCAAAGCATCGGCGTCGAGCACCAGTGGTCTGGGCAGTTCCCGCACTAATCGCGCTGCTAAATGCTGCAGGCCGACGCTCTGTCCCCAACCTGGCCCCGCCGCCACTACGGTGGCAACGCGTGCCAGCTCGAGAATCGTTTCCCAGGCTTGGTAACAAAGCCGGCCCTGCTCATCCTGTGGGAGAGCAGCAGTCAGGTAACACGGATTCGCCGCCGCCACCACTGGCTGAATGTCCGCCGGCGTTGCCACTTGCACCAGCCCAGCGCCGCCGCGCAATGCTCCCAGTCCACATAATACGGCCGCCCCGCTCATCCCGCGACTTCCCGCCACAATGAGCACGCGGCCGAACGTCCCCTTGTGGCTGTCCGCAGGTCTGGGCGGCAGCAACGGCAGACTGGTTACGATCTCCATGCTGGCTTCACTCCTCAGTACTTCTTCTCGGCCCATCCTAGGCAGCGAGTGCACACCGTGCCCGGCTCACCCGCTACAGCGAGCAAGCGGCTTCCGATAGCCGAGGCCACCAGCAAATGTGGAGCTAGAGGCAGGCTTCCACCTGGCAGCCAGCAAGTGTGGGCTTGCTGCAGCATTGCCATCCATTTCATGCTTCGGTTAACCCAGCGACAAGCTACTGCGCTCAGCGCGGCGCTGGTTCATCTTTTTGTGTATGCTCAGATTTCTGAGGTGGTAGGAGCGGCTCGCAGCCGTAACGTTCTCGAATGCGATTGAGCATGGCCAGAATTCGTGGCCGCGCCAAAATCCGTTTTTCCAAATAACGCTTCCCGGGAAATTGCATCAACATCAGACCCAGGATGATCGTCAACAACCCCTGTCCCGGGACACCAGGCAGCGACAGAATTACTCCCACCGCTACCAGCACCAATCCCAGCACGTTCCGCAGCAACGCGATGAGAAACGCAGTCGGCAGCCAACCTTGCACCGGCGCACTAGGTTCAGGGGGATCCCGGAAGTAGTCCACGGGCAACCGGAGAATAACCCACACCACAAAGGCCAGGCTCACCACAAACGAAACAGCAAAGACTACTAGGCCCAGAAAGATGTCCCGGGCCCAGGCCGATACCTGCCCTTGTGTCCACGCAGCTATGGCCGCTTTCATTCTGCTGCTAGTATGTCGAAGTAGGGTCCCACTCGAAGCCACCCAGCGATCCCAGTCCACCTGGCGTTAGCGAACGTCAGCCCTAGGCTGCACACAGGATCGCTGCTATTCTAAAGCCCGGCTTTCCCCTTTTCCCGAAAAAGGAGTGCGAACATGCCCTCGCCTGGTGCGCTGACCTCGGAGTTTGCCCTGCCTTTACGGATGAGCCGCCGGCAATTCCTGACAGCCGCGGGTCTCGTAACCGCTGCGCTGGGGAAGCAGACGGCGCTGATGTCTTCCGCTCACGCCATCGAGCCAATTCAACGGCTCGGCAAACCTCATTTCCGCCTCAGCTTGGCGGGTTACAGTCTCCGCGACCACTTTGCCGGGAAACGCCAGCCAGCGATTACGCTGGAAGACTTTGCCGACCTCGCGGCCCAATGGGGCTTCGAAGCCATCGAACCCACAGCATATTACTTCAAAGACACCTCGGCTGCCTTCCTCGCCAAACTCAAAGGCCGTTGCACGCGCTTGGGGCTGGACGTCAGCGGTGGTGCCGTGGGCAACAATTTCTGCGTGGCTGACCCGCAGGCCCTCAAGAAGCAGATTGCCGATGTCAAGGCCTGGATCGAACGCTATTCCCTTTTAGGCGGGAAAACCCTCCGCATTTTTGCCGGCAGTGTGCCCAAAGGTGACACGGAAGAAAACGCCCGCCGCCGTTGCATCGAAGCCATTCAGGAGTGTTGCGACCACGCGGCTCGCTATGGCATTTATTTGGCGCTGGAGAACCACGGTGGCATCACGAGCACGCCCCAGCAAATTCTGGCGATCGTCCAGGCGGTGAAACATGACTATTTCGGCGTCAATCTCGACACCGGCAACTTCCACGGCGAAGATCCGTATGCCGAACTGGCGCAGATCGCGCCGTACGCCGTGGTCTGCCAGGTGAAAACCGAGATTAGCCGCTCCCGTGGAGGCAAACGCCTCCCCGCCGAGCCCGCCGATCTGAAGAAAATCCTCAACCTCCTGCGCGGTGTCGGCTATCGGGGCTATGTCGTGCTCGAATACGAGGCAGCCGAAGAACCCATGAAGGCCATCCCACGTCACGCCCTCGAATTGCGCAAGCTCATCCAGGAAATAACCCCGCTGTAACACTCGGTTAGCTGCATCAGGCTTCCGCTCTAACGCCGAGAATCGCTCCCGCTTAGCGCCATTCGCTCGCCAGTCGGCAGCCTCTGGGCAAGCGGTCACACAGCAGAGACGGTGGGTGCTAGCTGTTTTGCACCAGCATGGGCTTTAGCACACGGTAGAAAAAACGCCGCGGTGAAGGCGGATCGCCGGAGCCACCGCCAGTTTTCGTTCTGCGGCACTCATACGGCATGGAAGGGCCAAGGTGCAAGTCTGCGCCCTCAAGAATAACAGTGGTGCTTCCAAGATTCACAACACCAGCACAAGACGGCAGAGCTGGCCGAAAACCGCACCAATGCCAGCCAACCGATCTCGAGAGGGGCTACGAAGTAGCTCCAATCCGCATCTTCGCGCGGACAAAGCAGCGGCTATGCGGTTGGCGAGCGCGCTTATTTGATTTTCGGAGCGGGGAAATGGCAGGTTTTGCAGCGCTTGGCACGTGTGGGCAGAAGTTTGCCGCATTTGGGGCAGCGGCGCTGACGCAGCCGTTTCTTACGTTTCGTGCGGGGTCGTGTTTGCATGGTATTTTCCTTTCCGAATTTGCCCGCGCCGTAGGACAAAATCCTTCATTGATATCGCTCAGGAAGCGGTTGGATACTGGCAGCGTGAAATCTTCGCCGCATCGCGAGGTACAGGACAGAAGCAAGCCCCAAGCATTTTGCGGCGCTGGGACACAATATGCTACCAGCCCGCAGTCATTTTGGACAGGCCCAGCAGGGCGGAAGCTTGGCGGTCAGAACAAACCGTGCACTACAAGAATGAAGAGGCGGTTGAGTTCACTAACGGATTCGTTCGGCGCCCACAGTTCCAGCTCTAGACCGTTGGAAAGAGCACGAACGCCCAGACTGAAGAAAGCTGGCTTTGTTTCAGGGAAAGCATCTCGAGGAATGAGGTTGCCAAGCCCTTGCATGGCTGCCGCCTTTTCGACGCCTTCCAGGACATGCCGCCAGAAACCATTGAACTGCAACACAGCCAGGCCATGCAGCGAATCGCCGAGCGGTCGCCGATGGCTGCGGAGAGTGGCGTTGTCAGCGGACACGACGCCGTCGCGATAATTCTTGAGCCAACGTTCCGCTTCATTTCGATCACGGGCGCTTATCAAGAAAACGCCGCGCTCATCGGCCAGCACCCATAGCGTCCACTGAGTGCCGAACAAGTGGCGCAGAAATGCTTCCTCGGCATCGCTGGCATGGCCGTGCACGCCGGCCAGTCGGCCCCACTCGATTTCCAGATCAATCCGACTGGCATCGCGGTCGAGGATCTTGCCGGCATTGGCCTGTAGTTGGAACTGGACAGTATTTTTCGGTGCTGCTTGCGCCAGGTCTCGCAGCAGCGCTTCCAGGCAAGGCAGCAGCGCCTGCCGCGCAACTTCCGGCTTTTGCGCTTCGAGGATTACCACGCCGCGAAAGCGCAGGTCAAATGCCCAAATCAGCCGTTGCAGTTGGCTGTCAAGCAGTTTCGAAGCGGTGTCGGCCAGGAGACGTTCCAGTTGAGCGGACTTTGCGGGTAAGCGTCCCTGGGCTTGGCGAATCACCTGATGATATCGGCGGAGGAAGGGTTCCAGCCCCAATTCCGCCCGCAGCATGCCATAGAACATGAGACCTTCAGGCAGGCGGTCAAGAGTCGCTGCGTCAGCTGCTTGGGTCTGGGCAAGCGCCCGTGCTAAAGCGGATTCGGAGCGAAGTTGCAGCGCAGCCCGTACACGTACTCCTGCAGGTTCGATGCGCCCAGTGAGCGTGCAGTGCTCGACATCACGCCCCAGTTCGATCAAGTCCAGCCAAGCTCCCA
>BEIM01000105.1 GCA_002898995.1 bacterium HR36 | reverse complement strand
GACTACCGCTTCCACGACTGGGAGGTGGACGGCAAAACCACCGGCGGCGACCCCGACGCCTTCAAGTTCTTCGTCGAGCGGGCCTGGCAGCTCGTCCGGGAGGGCGGCCGGGTCGGCTTCGTGGTTCCCTCGGCCATCTACAACAACGAGGGCTGCACAGGCCTGCGGCATCTGCTCCTCGAGCACGCGACCGTGGAGCGCTTCTACGCCTTCGAGAACCGGCGGAAGATCTTCCCCATCGACTCGAGGTACAAGTTCGTGAGCCTCGTCTTCCGCAAAGGGAAGCCCGAGGCCGACGGCTTCCGGGCGGCCTTCATGCGCCACGACCTCGCTGAACTGGACGCCACCGCCCGCTACCGGGAGCCGGGGCGGGAGAAGCCCTTTGCCGCCCCCTGGATGGTGCCCATCCGGCGGCGGGAACTCGAGCGCCTGTCGCCTGGGACGCTCGCCTTCCTCGAGTACCGCTCGCCCCGCGACCGCGAGATCCTGCTCAAGATGTACGGCTACGACGCGGAGGGGAACCCGGTGAACCCGCGTCCCCTCCTCGGCCACCAGGGCCCCGGCACCTGGAACGCGCGGTTCTACAGGGAGTTCGACATGATGAACGACAGGGACCTCTGGCCGACCCCAAGACCGGCAAGCTCTGGAACCCCCGCCAGATTCTGGGGCCCGCGCCCGGCACCACGGACCGGCCGCCCTACTACGACCCCAGGGCCTGGCCCGAAATCCGGGAGCGCATGGCCGAGAAGGGCTTCTGGCCGCTGTACGAGGGCAAGCACATCGAGCAGTTCCTGGTGGACATCAAGCCCATCGAGCGCTGGGTGAGCCTGGATGCGTGCCAGAAGAAGTACGGCAAGCCCCCCGAGCCCGGCCCGAAGCTCGTCTTCCGCGACATCGCCAGGAACACGGACGAGCGCACCTGCATCGCCGCCGTGCTGCCCGAGCGCTCGTGCGCGGGCCACACCCTATCTGGAATCGAGAGCAACGTATCCTCTGACGTGATGGCCTGCGTGCTGAACTCGCTGGCGCTCGACTTCAGCGTCCGCCTCCGCACGGCGGGGACTCACTTGAGCTTCGCCTACGTTGCCCAGCTCGCGGTCCCGGAGGCAGGAGCCACCCGAACGCTCCCCGTGGTTCCAACTCGCAGCGTCGCGGGTACGTCAGCCACCAACGTCGCCGATCTGCCCGACCTCTGGCCCGCGATCGCCTCCCTCAATCTGGCCGTCGCCGAAGCCTACGCCCTCACCCCCGACGACCTCGCCTACATCCTCACCGCCTTCCCCGTCCTGGCCCGCAAACGGCCCGTGTTTTACGCCTATCTCCAGGAGCGGGTGCGGGAATGGAAGCGGGAGGTGGAGGGTGCCAGGATCTACGCCATGTCAGCAGCTAGGCTCGCCCGTGCCGCGGAAAGCCCGGAACCATACGCAACCGAGCCCGCGCGCCAGCCGGCCGCCAGCGTCGCCTTTCAGCAGGCGGCCGTCCTGGCCTGGGTGGTCCACAAGCTCCACGCCCCGGGCTATCCGGTGAGCCGCTTCCGGGTGCAGAAGATGCTCTACCTCATCGAAGCCGTTACGGATACCGGCCTCTTCACCGAGTTCCGCAAACAGGCCGCCGGCCCCTACGACCCCGGCCTGCGCTACAAAGGCCCTGAGGACATCGCCGTGCGTCAGCGGGACTGGCTAGTCGCGCGCGGCGACACCCATTTTGAGCCGGGGCCCAACATCGAAGAGGCCCTGGGCTATGCCCCGCGGTATATTGATATTGAGCTGGCCGAGCGGGTTCTGGAAGAGTTCCGCACCTTCAAAGATGAGACGCTCGAGCGCTGGACCACCGTGCACCTGGCGGCTGTGGAACTCCAGCGCCGCGGCGAACCTGCTACGCCCGAGGCCGTTCTGGCCTATATTCGCTCCGTGCCGGAGTGGCAGGAGAAACTCTTGCGGGAGGAGTTCGCGCTGAACCGCATCGCCGATGCACTGGAAGGCTTACGAAAGACCGGTCTGTTGCCTCGCGAAGGAAGGCCCACGCTATGACCCCCAACATCCCTTTGGCTGTTCGCCACCTGATTGAGGAATACCGCAGTTTCCTGAGGACGAGCTACCGATTCCTGGACGACCACCTCAGGCGGCAGTTTGAGGAGCACCTGGCCCAGGCCGATGTGGTCGTCAAGGGACCCTATGTGACGCTGGCCCGAGATTTCGCCCTGGGGCCAACCCTTCCGCAAATGGTGCAAGAGGGCATGGCTCACCCCGACCTCCTGAAAGCTCGCTGGCCTTTTGGAGAAAGCCCCCTGTATCAACACCAGGAAAAGGCATTTCGGATCGGTCAGACTGGGCACTCCTTCGTCATCACCACTGGAACCGGCTCGGGGAAGACCGAGGCGTTTCTGCTGCCGGTGTTCGATGGCATCCTGCGCCGCAAAGCCGAGGGCGTGCAGGGCCTGCAGGCGGTCTTCGTCTATCCCATGAACGCTCTGGCGAACGATCAACTGGAGCGTCTGCGGCGGCTGCTGCGCGGAAGCGGGCTCGATATCTCCTTTGCGTTGTACACCGGGGATAGCGATACCACGACCCGCGCCCTGCGCGAGGAGCCTGTCGAGACGGAACGGCTGACGCGAGGTGACATCCGCCGCAACCCGCCCGATATCCTCCTCACCAACTATAAGCAACTGGACTTCCTCCTGGTGCGGAAGGCTGACCGGCACATGTTCACGCGCGCCCTCCGCTACCTGGTTCTGGACGAGATCCACAGCTACCGGGGGGCGTTGGCGACGGAGATCGCCTGGCTCATCCGCCGCCTCAAGGCGCAGGCGGGCCTCGAGCCCGGGAAGCTGGTCGCCATCGGCACCTCGGCCACCGTGGCCAGCAGGGAAAGCGGGACCGAAGCGCTCGCGCGCTTTGCCAGGGCCCTCTTTGGAGAAGCTGTATACCCGGAAGACATCGTCTCCGAGTCGTACGCGCTTCGAAATGACCAGACCCAGCCGTACAGCCCCCCGCTCCCAGATCTGGAGGCCTCGCGCCTTGCCGACCTAAACCCGTCCGACGAGGCGCAGGTCGTGGCGCTGGCTGAGCGACTGACGGGCAAACGATGCCCGTCCCAAGGCTCCGTTGCCGACCGCGTGTCAGCCGTGCTCGCAGGTAATCGGGTCGTCCAGGCCCTAGAGGAGTTCTTCGCGGAGCCGCACACGGTTCACGAGGCCGCAGAGCACCTTCGCCGGGTGTTGCCGGAGCGACAAGACGCGCCGCTGGAGAGGCTCCGGCTAGAGATCGAGGCCTACCTGCTTGTCGGAAGCGTGGGAGATGAGGCCCATCCGCCACGGCTTCGCCCCAAATTGCACACGTTCTTCCACGGCGTGTACGATGTAAATCTGTGCATCAATCCAGAGTGTCGGACGCTCGTGCCGCATGGGGGCAGCGAGTGCTTGAAGTGTGGTTCGATGGCGTGGCCAGCGGCCCTGTGCCGCACCTGCGGACAGGACTTCGTCAAGGTCCGGTTCGAGCAGGATGACGACCTACCCGTTGGAGTCAGCGACTTTTTCAGCGACGAGCGAACTGCCTTTCTTACCCATGAAATCCGCAAGCTACCGGAAGCTCCCGGTGCGGAAGATGCCGAAGAGGAAGAGGAGAGTACGGAGGCCGAACCGGAGCGGCGTAACCGGCACAAGACCCGGGCGGAAGGCAAGCTAAAGGAGGTAGGCGTCTGCCCCAGTTGCGGGCGCGTGCTTCGAGAGCCAGGAGATCGCTGCCCGTCGTGCAACCGGGCCGCAGTCCGAATGCTCCTGCACCGCGACAAGCTCAGCACCTGTCCGGCCTGCGGGGATATCTACACTCGCGGCGACATCGTCACACCGCTGCGGACAGGCACGGCCTCGACAGTCTCAGCGCTGGCGACCCATCACCTCGACTATCTCGACGGCGAGGACCGCAAATTGCTCGTCTTCGCCGACAATCGACAAGATGCCGCCCATCAGGCCGGCTATACCTCCGACAAGCACCGCACCTTCGCCTTGCGCCACGCCATGGCTCATGAAATTCGTGAGGCCGGTTCCGAGGGTGTGTACCTCACGGAACTGCCCCAGCGCCTTTTTGACCGGTTCAAGGACCTGGGGATCATTCCGTACAGGCCTTCTCGCCCAGAGCAGAAGAAATGGCTGGATGCCCTTGCCTATCAGTCCGCCAACGAGGTCACTCGTTACAGCCGTCAGCGCGCCTCTCTCGAGAACCTGGGGCTAGTGGCAGTGGAGTACGAGGGGCTGGAAGAACTCAAGGGAGATTCCGATTTTGTAGCCCTTGCAAATCGTTTCAATCTCAGCATCCAGGATACGAGCCTTCTGGTGCGCGCCGTTCTGGACGTGATGCGCAAGAACCGGGCCGTGGCTTACGATGGTCGTCAGGAAACCGGCACAACCTTGCCTTTCTTCATCGAATACATCGACCCGAGCAAGAAGCGTCGCTACCGGGAACTCGAGGCCGATCCTTATGCCGTGCGCTTCCCCGATCGGGACCGCCAACCCAAGGCGTTTGCCCTGGACCGGCCCGATCACCTGCGCAAGGCTGGGCGAGTCATGGGCTTCGTCCAGGAGAACCCTCGCGCGGGCCAGCTCACCGCTACCCAGAAGGTGGTCGCCCGGGTTCTGGGTGGCCGGGAGCAAGCAGAGGAATTTTTGCGCGCTGCGATACCGCTTCTCCTTGAGCACGAAATCTTGTTCGACGTAACGACCAAGTTCCCAATCCCGGCAAATGAACGTACCTCGCAGTTGCGGATTCTCCAGATCGATCCCCGCCGCATCCGGCTGCACTTTTCCGAAGAAGGTTACCGTTGCAATGCGTGTCAGACGTGGCGTCCGTATCACCTATCAACATGCCCGACCCCTAAATGTCAGACGGGCTTGCTGATACCCGTGTCCCTGGACCGAGACAATTACTATGTTCGCCTTTACCTGGAGCGCCCCCCGCGCCGGTTTGCTTTGGCCGAGCACAGCGCCCAGATCTCCGGTGAGGAGCGGGCACGCCGCGAGACCGATTTCAAGGAGGGCAAGCTCGACGCCTTGGTCTGTACTCCGACCCTGGAACTGGGTGTTGACATTGGGCCGCTCCTGACGGTTGTGCTCCGCAACGCCCCGCCCACACCCGCCAATTACGCCCAGCGGGTTGGGCGAGCAGGTCGGCGGCTCCGGATCGGGTTTGTTTCGACTTTTTGCGCCGCCGGCGCACACGACCGCCACGCCTTCGAGCGGCCGGAATGGTTCGTCGCTGGGCGATTCGATCCTCCGAAGTTGCGGCTCGACAACCCCAGGATTGTTTTGCGCCACCTGCGCTCTTACTTGCTCGCTCAACTGGAGAGCGAACTGCCATACCTTCTTAAGGATCTGCTGGACGACGTGCAGCGCCCGACCCGATGGCAGCGAGAAGAGCTGGAACCGCTTTTCCGCGAGATCCGCGAGCGCCGTGATCAACTTGTTCAGGCGATCCTCAAGGTTACGGAGTATGATCGTGAAGCAAAGCTGGTAGCACGCTATGGCGAGGAGGATGTACAAGCACTGGTGGAGGACTTTGAGGGGGAACTGACAGGGGCGCTCGAGCGCTGGTGGCAACGGGTGGAGCAGCTTGATCGGGAGTTCCGAGAATACTCCGCTATCGGTTCTCCACGGCAGGATGAGAAAAAGGCTGCTGCGCGCAAGCGAGCCTACTATGAAATAACCCAGGACCCTGAACGGGCCTACATCTTGAACTACCTGGCAACCCGGCAGGTACTTCCGGCGTATCAATTCCCGCTCGACACCTTCAGCCTTGATCCGGGCGTGCCCGACACCCCCACCATCTTCCGAGGAGCAGCTATTGCGATCGAGGAGTTCGCCCCGGGCAACTTCGTCTATGCTAACGGGCACAAGCTGCGCTCTATTCGCGTCCTCTATCCCGGAGGGCCTGGCAAAAGAGGGCAGGCGCGAAGCGACGCCGAGGCTGCGGGGCGGCTCGAGTCCTTCCACTTCTGCCCGCAGTGCGATGAAGTCGTGGAAAGCGGGCGGAATACCTGCCCGCGCTGCCAGACGCCTTTAGGACCGGCAAAGGATCTGCTCTTCGTCGAAGCCTTCGAAGCCGAGGAGAACCTCCGCATCACCTCGGAAGAGGAATCACGCCAGCGGTTGGTCTTCGACCGGCGGGAGTATCTGATTGGAGGGTCGGCGCTTCAGTGCCGCCTTTATCCCTACCCCCTGCATCCCGTCGAGCTGCTGAACCTCGCCGAGATCCTCGTCACCAACTGGGGACCTCTGGAGAGTACACTGGGGGAAGGTCAGCATTTCTGGCTGTGCCCCGATTGTGGCCGCCACTTACCCTACGAACCAACGGATCTCACTCACGCGAACCAAGTGCAGCGGTGGCGGGAGTATCACGCACGCTTCTGCAATGCGGAGCCTGTCCCCTTGATTCTAGCCCATCGATTTCAGGCCGACTGCCTAGTGCTAAGCCTGCCTGGACGGGAGGACGCCAGAACTGTAGGTCGCCATATGCTGTCCCCGACGATGGTAACGCTTGCCGAAGCCTTACGCGCCGGAGCAGGACGATTGCTGCAACTGGAGCCTGAAGAACTCGGGGTGTTTGTTCGGAAACCTGTCTTCGGTGGCCTTCCGATCGAACAGATCGTCTTTTATGAGACGGTACCTGGCGGGGCAGGTTATCTGGAGGAGATGGCCGAGCGGCTAGCCGAGGTCGCCCGTGCTGCACAGGAGGCCCTTTACGGGCACGACTGCGTCAAGGCTTGTTACCTTTGCCTCAAGCACTACCGCAACCAAAGCTGGCATGGTTTGTTCGACAAAAATCTCGTCCGCGACATCTTAGTGGAGTTGGCGAGCTTAGATTCGGTCGAGACCCAGTCTGCCTGCTATGGCGCCAGCTGCCAAAAGCTGGCTGAGATGCTCGAGGCCCGGGCTCAGGGTACCGAGGAAACCTTCCGCCCCTACCCCAAGGGGGAAATCGAGGAGATGCTGCGGGCCGAACTCGCGCGATTGGGTATTTCCGATTTCCAACGCGACTTCGAGATAAAGGACGAAGAAGGTCGGCTGCTGACCGTTCCCGACTTTGCCTGGCCCGATCTCAAGATAGCTGTTTTCTGCGACGGTTATGCCTACCACGGCCTCCCCGAAACTCTCGTCCTCGATGCCAAAAAGCGCAATCGCCTGCAGCTTGTGGGTTGGTTAGTGCTAACCTTCTGGGGCCGGACGATCTGGAAAGACGCCGGGATGTGCGCCAGGCAAGTCGAGCAAGCTCTCCAGGCACGCCGCAGAATTTGAATCTCTTCTCCCCTGACGGCGTCTCCACGGGAAGGTGTGTAACCTCTGACCTATCCCCACTTTTGTGCCTCCTCGAGAAGAGCATCGGCCAGAGCGGGAAGTGCTGGGAAACATGGAACTTCCAGCCAGGCCATCATCCTCCCGCCGATGAAAAACACATCCCCCGTCCACAGACGGAGCCAGGAGCTCAAGAGAAGGCGACTCGCCGCTCCTGCAGCCTACGACCAACACGTTCCCGGCCCATAAACCCCGAGAACCGAACTGTTAGTTTTGAATCCTGCACGCCTCCAGCCAACAAAAAATGTTCCCAGCTCGCAGACGGTCATTGCTACCAGTGTTGGCTGAAGGACCTTCACTAAGTGTTTCGGTCGTAGTTCCCATAGACGGCTATTGCGGCCAGTGTTCTCCATCATTGTATTCCTGCTGATTATCGAAAAGGACGCTACTGGATTCGAACATCGCCGAAATTTGCCCAGAAAATCGCCGCTTGCCTGTCGGAGCGCAGCAGTGTAGCCAGTGTGGTGTAAGGCTGACGGAATTACTGTGGCGATTGACATTTTGTCTATGGACGAAGGGCGATTGTTGCTTGAGTCGCTGGCGGGGTAACCGGTGGAGTAGTGACATAAGGATACGCTTAATTAATCGAGATAGTTGTTGCGAATAACTATTTCGATTAATTGCGTCCAAATTACCTTGGTTCTAAGTCATCGGTTCTCCCTTTGCCACTTTGGAAGGACAGGGAAAATGCTTAAATAAATCCCGGTGAATTATTTCCCAATTTTTGTTCTAGAGCACAAATTTTGAATAATTGGCCTCGAATTACCTTGATTTTAAATCATCGGGCCGCGTGCCTGGTTTAAGTAATGGCGTGTAGCAGCCAGGCCGGTTCCTGCAGGTGCTCGATTACGCTAATAAAACAAAAAGCAAAAACATCCCAGACCGGAGGGCCTAAGTAGCTTTCGCGAAAGGACGACATCAATCCCAAGAGTTTACAAAACCGCTGAAAGCCATTGATTTTCTTGCTTATACTTACAACAACGTGACGTAAGAATTCTGGGTATTACGCCGCATCAGAGCGAAAACTTAGCTTGCCGTAAGGAGGACACAATGCAGCAGGAACGAAAGGTCGAGGCCGAATATTTGACGATTGCGGAGGCGGCTGACCTGGTGAATGTGAGTTACCGCACGATGTGGAATTTGATTCATCAAGAAGAGATGCAGGTGTGTCGGCTTGGCCGCAGATTAGTGCGGATTCCACGCGAGGCATTCCAGCGTTGACTTCGCGAACGGTCGGCAGGGCACATACAAGGGCTAAGCGGCCAGGAGGCGTACACGTGCAACCCTGACGAACACAGGTTACGGTAGCGAGGGAAAAGACGGTAGAGGTATGAGAACTGGCGATAGACTATCACAGATACTTTCGCGCTTGAAGTATGTTCGCGAGACCAGAAGCGGCTGGGTAGCGCTATGTCCCGCGCATGATGACCACAACCCCAGTTTGAGTATTTGTAAAAAAGCGATGGTAGAATCTTGCTCCATTGTTTTGCGGGGTGCTCCACGGAAGGCATACTGGACAGTTTAGGTCTAACATGGGACGGCATCTTTCCGCCACGAGATAACGGGAGGGCGTGCCCGACCTATACCCACTATCCTCATAAAGGAGACATTATGTCAACACCTGCGGATTATCACATAATTGGGCATCCAGCGAACGTGTGTTTGCCACGGCTGAGGAGGCCATTGCGAACCTTGAACAGCAATACGGGAAACCGGCGGCTCGGTGCCGCTACTATGGCACAACGGATGCAGATGAACGTGGTATTGTTGTGCGTTGGGATAGTCCACAGGGCAAGATTATCCGCCCAGTATCTAAGTTTCCGAACGGCTGGCGCATTGTTGGGATGCCTGAGTCCAGTCCGCCAGCCCAGCCCAGTCGCCCTCCAGTCTCCCAACCGGTAGAAAAAATAATACCCCCGTCGCAGTACCCGCGACCGCCCGCCTATCCGACCCAGCCGCCCGGTCCGGATTGGGAATGGCGTGGACGCGGCCCAGTAGGCAGCGACCGGGGCTCTTGGTATAATCCGAAGACCGATGAATATCTGCGACCGGATTTTTATCATGAACCACCTATTGGGCCTCACTGGGACTATAGAGACCCTAACGGTAATAGATG
>BEIM01000104.1 GCA_002898995.1 bacterium HR36 | reverse complement strand
GCTGGTTCCGAGGTGAGGAAGCTAGCGGTGTCCTTGTGGAAACACCCCTCGGGCTGTGGCGTTCGGCCTGTCGTCCCGCCCGCCATTTTGTTCCCGGCGACGCCTTGTATTGTCTGGTACGTGCGGAACACTGGCAACAGGCTGAGCCAGCTTCCCCGAATACCTTCCAGGCCACCGTCAAACGCATCGAATTTCACGGCGATTCCCTGCATGTCGAACTCGGCACCGCCCAATTGGCCCTCTCTTGGCGCGTTCCCGCACATCTCTTGACCCAATTGCACGTTGGGCATACTTTACAGCTATCCGTGCCCCCAGAACATCTCGTCCTGCTGCGGGAGTAGCGCCCCCTCGGCTTCTCTTCCAAAGGGCATTGGCAAACTGATACCGGAGGGCATCATGTATTGCAACCTCCCTTCCCACCTACCCGCTCCCCGCTATCTGCTGCTACACTGGCTACTCGGCCTAGCAGTGCTGTTTTGTGCTTGGCGGCCTTCCTCCCCACAACAAAAAGCACCAGACCCCAAACCGGTTTTGCCCGGTCCGCAACCGGATGGGCGTGTGCAACTTCCCAATCAATGGTCACTGCGTCCGGCCGGGACACAACTCGAACTCGGGGATTTTCCCGTCAACATGGCTCTACACCCGACCGGTCGCTGGCTCGCCATCCTGCACGCCGGCCATAGCGAACACGAGGTCATCGTCGTGGACACGCAGCGCCGCCGCATCACCTGCCGGGTTCCCCTCGAACAAACTTTTTACGGCCTCTGTTTCTCGCCTCAAGGGGATCGCCTCTTCGTTAGTGGTGGCGAATTTGCCGTGGTGCACGAATGGCAGTTTGAAGACGGCCTACTTTTCAAACATCACGCTTGGCCCGTCGCCGAGGAAAAAAGCAATTTCGTCTGCAGCGGCCTAGCTCTCGATAGCGAAGGGAAGACCCTCTATGCCGCCGGAGTCTTCGGGGATGCCATCAGCATTCGCCCACTTTCTCCCCAAGGCACCTATCATCTCGTCTCCTTGCCCGAAAACAGCCACCCTTACGCTGTCCTGCCTGATAAGTCCGGCAGGAGGCTTTTTGCCAGCCTCTGGGCCAAGGAAGCGGTTGCTGTTCTAGACCTGGATACCAAGCAAGTGGTGGCGACCTGGCCCACGGAAAAACATCCTACTGAAATGCTCCTGTCCCCAGACGGCAAAACCTTATACGTAGCCTGCGCGAATTCGACTAAAGTCAGCGTAATAGACACGGAAACGGGGAAAGGTCTGGAAACCTTGCATTGCGCACTCTATCCCGCCGCCCCGGTAGGGAATACGCCTAATAGCATCGCGCTGACGCCCGATGGCAAAATGCTGTTTGTAGCCAATGCAGATAATAACAATGTGGCCGCGTTTAGTGTGGCGGAGCGCGGCCAGGCCAAGCCACTCGGGTTTATCCCGGTCGGCTGGTATCCGACTTGCGTCCGTTATAATCCACAGACGAAGCAAATTTTAGTCACTAACGGCAAAGGTGCTACCCCGCTGGCCAATCCTCAAGGCCCGCAACCCGGCGTGCCGGCGGCGAACACCACCCGCCAATATATAGCTCGCCTGTTCCGCGGCACCCTCTCGATCATCAATTTGCCCGACCCTAAGCAACTTGCTAGCTATACCCGGCAAGCCTACGAATGCAGTCCCCTGCGCCCGGATTTGGGTACCACAGGACAACGCGATCCCGACAATCCCATCCCCGCTAAAGTCGGCGATCCCTCACCAATCAAGTACTGCATATACATTATCAAGGAAAATCGCACTTATGACCAGGTTTTTGGCGACATGCCCGAGGGCAATGGCGATGCAAATCTCTGCCTCTTTCCCGAACCCGTCACGCCCAATCATCATAAGCTGGCGCGGGAGTTTGTGCTGCTTGATAACTTCTATGTCGAGAGCGAAGTTTCCGCAGATGGTCACGAATGGAGCACGGCCGCTTATTGCACCGACTTTGTCGAGCGCATCTGGCCCCTGACTTACCGAGGCAGCCCGAAAAAGAAACTTAGTTTCTATCCCTCCGAGGGAGAAAAAGACCATCTCGCTCGACCCGCGGGCGGCTATATCTGGGAACGCTGCCGCGAGGCCGGCATCAGCTATTACAGTCTCGGCGAGTTTATTGCAACTGGAAAAACCTTAAAAGACCCGGGGCGGGCGCGGATCAAGTCGTTAGAAGGCCATTTCGATCCCTGGTATCGCGGTTGGGACTTAGATTATCCGGATGTCAAGCGCGCGGAGCGCTTTATCGAATTGCTGCGAGGCTGGGAGGAAAAAGGCGAGATGCCTCGTTTCCTGGTGATGCGGCTGCCCAACGACCATACGGCGGGTACGCGCGTCGGCGCCTGGACTCCCAGGGCTATGGTGGCGGACAATGACTGGGCCCTGGGCATGGTCGTGGAAGCGGTATCCAGAAGCCGATTCTGGAAGGAAACCGCTATCTTCGTCGTCGAGGATGATGCGCAAAATGGTCCCGATCACGTGGACGCCCATCGCACGGTGGCGCTGGTGATTAGCCCCTATACAAAAAGGCGTTTTGTGGATTCGAACTTATATTCCACCAGCAGCATGTTGCGAACGATGGAACTTATCTTAGGCCTGCAACCCATGAGTCAATTCGATGCCGCCGCCCGACCTATGTACCACTCGTTTACCGCCAAACCTGATTTTACCCCTTACCAGGCGGTTCGGCCCCAAGTGGATTTGGAGGAGCGGAATAAACCTACTGCCTGGGGCGCTGATTTGTCCGAAAAGATGGACCTCACTAAGGAGGATGCGATAGACGACATTTTATTCAACGAGATTATCTGGCGGTCGATCAAGGGGGCGAACAGTCCGATGCCACCGCCGGTGCGGGCCGCTTTTGTCTTCCCGCACTTGAAAAATGACGATGACGATGATGACTAGAGTTAGTGGAGGTCGCTGACCGAGCAACCTGCCAGCATTTGGCCGGGATGCCTCGCTGGCATTGTCTGAAGCTAAGACAGTCGCGCCCGCTGGCACGATTAGGTGGTCGGAAGCCGCTAAGCCGGTCGTGGCGTTTTGCGGCGGATTTGCTTCATCATCTCGACATAGGCGACGGCTAACGGGAGCGCTGTCAGTGGCATGACCAACGCATTAAGCACGAACGAGGCCACTAACCCCACCAATGCCCCGACCAGGGGACCGAGGGCAGCTAGCAAAGTGAATCGGAGAGCTAAACCAACTATTGAGTTGAACAGCCCCACCAGGAACAGGAGCAACAGCAGCACCAGCCAGTAAAGCCACTTATAGTGGGAGGTAACTTTTAGGTTCCATTTAACGGCGTCATTGATGCCATAGCCATCTATCAAGAACATCGGCGAAATAGCAAAGCAGCGCAGGAGTACCCCCACCAAAGCAATGCCTTCGCCAAGGAGCAAAATGCCGCCGATGATGAGGGCCACAGCAGCGAAGTTCTGCCGCAGCCAGATAACGCCAAAAATTATAGCAACCGCCAGCACGCCGAAAGCGATACACAGGCCAATCAAGCCCAAATACCACATGATAAACCCGCCGAAGTTGCGGAAAGGTTGGAAGAAACAGGCTACATCCCAGCCTTTGCCACGAGCGATAGACATGCAGGCCGACACGATGCCGAACATCAGGGGAATGGCAGCCGCTAATAAAGCGATTAGTAGCACAAAAAGAATGATGGCGCCGATCCAGCCTAACAGCCTTAGCACGAACGTAGCAACAAGAACGCCGATAGAAACACCGATCAAGAGCAAGAATACAAGCAGGAAATACACCAGTGCCGCCAGGAAAGCGGAACCGTAGTGGGAAAAGGTCTTGCTGAAGATGGCGCCGAAGTCGAAGCGATACTGCCAGGGCTGGCGCTTGCGGGCAGCCGTCGGCCCGGCCGTGGCAACGCCGAGGGACGCAGTGTCAATGGCCAACACGCGGACAGCACTTTCGGAAATTTCCAGGCCAAACTGGTTGCGGCACAAAGGACACTGCACCCGTTTGCGTCCGCTCAATCCTGCGGGGACAGTCACAGTTTGTCCGCAGTGAGGACAGTGGGTAACCCGGTTCATAATCACCCTGACTGCCAGCCACAGCATCGTGAAGATGCATGCGGCTTGAGCTTCGGCGAATCAGCAGCCAGACTCTCTTTTGCTCGGCCGCGCTGTTGATGATAGCATACGTCAAAGCACTCCACAAGACATTAGTAGCCATACGCCATGATGGTCAGCGAGAACAAAAGCGAAGGCACGGTGGCGGCGCAAACGCCCCCCGCAGCGGGCACGGAGACGGCATTGGCTGCGATCTTCTTCGCGCTGGCTCTGGTGCACCTGGCGGCGCTCGGCGGTTTTTCCCATCGCTACCCCCGTGCCGACGTCCATCCGCTCGAGATTCAGATCATGGGCGGTGCACTCGTTGCCGTCTGGCCATTATTCGTCCTGGAAGCGCTGGTACGTGGGCGGCTCGCCTGGCTACAGGGACAGCGCTTCTGGGGCCTGACTCAAGCACTTGTGGTGCTAGTGGTACCGCCGTTGCGCCTGGGTTTTCGGGGATATTATCGCACGGAGGAAATTTGGTTGCCGTTGCTCAGCTGGCAAAAAGCCGATAAACAGCTCTACCGCCGATTGGAGAAATTCTTCAGTATTCCCATGATTTGCCTGGCGTTACTGGTGCTGCCGATCCTGGTACTGGAATATGGCTGGCCGGAATGGCGGGAACAATACGGCTGGTTCGGCCCGACGCTGGATGCGGCGTCTGCCGCGATCTGGCTGGCATTCGCTCTGGAGTTCATTCTGCTTGTCAATCTGAGTAGTAATAAGCTCCAATTCTGTTTTCGCCACTGGATCGAATTGTTGATCGTTGTGCTGCCCCTGGTGGAAATCATGCCGGCGTTGCTAACCGACCTGGTGCCTGCCTTGCGGCTACTGCGGATCCTGCGGTTGCAACAGCTGGGCCGGTTCGGACGCGTCTATCGGTTGCGCGCACTGGTGACGAAGCTCTGGCGTGCCTTCCTGATCCTGGAAATAGTGCAGCGCCTGACCGGGCAAACCCCGGAAAAACGCCTGCGAAAACTCCGCGAATTGCTCGCCGCCAAACAGGAAGAAATCGAGGAGCTAAAAGCCGAGATCGCCCAGTTAGAAGAACGGGTGCGCCAGGCTCAGGGTGAGGCGGCAGGCACCAAGAGCGTGAAGGGCCAGACGTAGGCTTGCAGCAGCGTCAAAAGGCCAACGATGGCGGCCAGGATGATGCTATGCCAAACCACGGCTTTGAAAATATCGGCTTCGCGACCAATCTGGTGGGTAGCGGCAGTGGCGACGCAAATGCTTTGCGCGTCGATCATCTTGCCCATGACCCCGCCCGTGCTGTTAGCCGTGCAGATCAGAATTTGCGTTTGCTCCCGACTCAGGTAGCGAAAAGCGTCGGGATGGTTAGTGTAGATTTCGTTGGCGGTGATCTTTTGCAGACTGCCGAATAACGCATTGCTGCCCGCATCGGTGCCCGTCAGGAACACGCCGAGCCAGCCGAGGATCGCCGCAAAGAACGGATAGAGTATTCCAGTGCTGGCAAAGGCGACCCCCAACGTTGCATCCAGTCCGCCATAGCGTGTTACGTAGCTCAGCCCCAGCATCATGGCAATGGTGGGGATGGGTATTTTCATCTGGAAAAACGTCTTAGCGAAGACGCTCTTCATTTGCGCGCCATTCATCCGCAATAGCAGCATGGAGACGAGGGCGGCCAAAAAGACCGCTGTGCCGGGCGCTGTTAGCCAGGCGAAATTGAAGACGGCCCGTTCGGGTTTAGGAGCAAAGCGCTCAGCCAGCAGCAATGTCGGTGCGGTGTTCGCGAGAGGGAGGGAAGTCGGTGTGGGTGTCAAAGTGCCCAATGCGAAAGCGACTGCTTCTTCAGCCCGAACCAGATGCAGCCGAGCATCACGGTGTACTTGGTGATCGAGACCCGGAATGGGGATCAGGTAATTGGTTTGCCACCGACCCACGATTTTCACGGGGCCTTTACTTTCCATCTGCCGCACAATCCCTGTCAGCATTAGCAAGACCGACATGATGGCAAACGGCGTCCAGGCGAGGGCAATTCTGCCAGGGGTGAGTGGGACTTTATCCTCGCCAACCCCGGGCGGGTCAGCCGCAGCCACGACAGCAGAGGCTTCGGCAAAGTGCGCGGGGGTTCGTGCTGGGCCGCTGGCAGTACACGCTGCGGTAACGCGGCCGTTATTATCGTAGTGCCATTCCCGTCGGGGTTTCCAATAGCGCAGAAAAACAGCCGTGACCACGAGCGAAAAAATGCCGCCGCCAATGTCGGTCATGGGCCACATTTCCGCTCCCGTCCAGAGGTGGAAAGTGGCAAAGGTGTATTGGAAAATGGCAAAGGAGACGCCCGCGACTGCAATGGCAGGCCAGACTTCGAGGGTTTCCTTCCAACCGCACATACACCGCACCATCCAGAGGGGAATAATGCAGGATAAGAGCGGGAGTTGGTGGCCAGCCATGACGCTGAGTTGGTGTCCTGGCAAATCAGTAACGCCGTTGAGCACGATGATCGGCGTGCCCAAGCCGCCGTAAGCCACCGGCGAAGTGTTGGCAATCAGACACAGCACCGCCGCCAAAAACGGGTCAAATCCCAGCCCCACCATAATGGCGCCGCAAATGGCCACAGGTGTGCCCCCACCTGCCGCCCCCTCGAGAAACGCCCCGAAACTGAAGCCAATCAGTACCGCTTGAATCCGCGCATCGGCTGACAATTCGGCCACTGACCGCCGCATGATCGCAAACTGTCCCGTTTCCACAGTAATATTGTAAAGGAGCATGGCGTTGAAAATCGTCCAGCCGACCGGCAACATGCCAAAAAGCACGCCATGCACAAATGACGCAAAGGCCATCCGAGCTGGCATACCATACACGAAAATGGCTACTAGCAACGCCGTGATCGCTCCACCCAATCCCGCTTTTGGCGCCAGCCAGCGCATCGGCACCAAGAGCCAGAACAACACCAGCACCGGCAAGCCAGCAAATAAAGTGGAAAGCCAGGGATTGTTCAGCGGGTCCAGGTTCTGATGATAAGCTAACAGCATGATGGCGGGTTCCCGAGCCAAAGCAGACTGCGACAATCTTAGGCACGGCGAGCCCAATTGCAAAGAGGAGGCGATCCCAGCTCGTGAGCAAAGGGCCAGTGCGAAAACCAGCATCGGCACACCATACCGAGCAGGCGAACGAAACTGTGTCGTCCTCCGCGCCAAGGTATCTCCAAGCACATGAGCACGGCTGCGTGGTGACAGTGTGGCTGCAGCCCAGCGCGCCGCGCGACGCCGTTGTCGGCGAACATTGCGCGGCTTTGCGGATCACGGTGCGTGCCTACCCGCAGCGGGGCCAAGCTAACGACGCCCTGATACGCTTGCTAGCACAGACCCTGCAATTGCCCCGACACCGTCTAGAGCTATTACGTGGCCACACGTCCCGGCGAAAACAAGTCCTTATTAACGGCCTGAGCGTTCAGGAGGTGCAGACCCAGCTGGCTTCGCTAATGTCGCAGAAACCGTGACGTTTTTGCCCATAGGTAGCGCCTCAAGCCTCTCCATGCAGCAGGGCCGCTAGGGCGCGCACCAGTCGCCAATCCAGCAGCTGTTCAGCGCCTGTATTCAATTCGAGCACCGTCGTATCCACCAGCGATACCACGGTGCGGCTTTGGGCCAATACATAGGAAGTCCCTGCCAAGCGCACTCGGCAATTCGGGCGAAAAGGACGCAACAACCACGGGGTCAGGAAGAAGGCCAGACGTAGCAATCCCAGCGGCAACAGCAGCAGCCAGCGCACTGCCCCAGGAAGCCAGAAAGTTTCCTCGATGAGGAATTGGCTTTCCCAATTGGGAATGCGCATAGTCCAGCGCCGCCGCGTGAACAAACGCCAGGGCCAGATTGTGCGTCGCAGTTCGGCCAGGATTTCCCCGCGGTGATCTTCGATCTGCCAACGTCCCAGGAGCATTCGCCACACGGAAGGTGCGCGGATGAATATTACCGGCCGCCATAAGGTGCGCTGGCTGAAATACGGCGGCCTCTTCTGCCCGGCGTAGATGCCGGTGACAAACCGCGGCATGCTGAGTTTCACCCACAAATACAGCGGGAGCACGGCGCAACCCAGCGCCAGGGTCAGGAATACCAGCCCGAATAGCCCTGGGCCGTTCGGCGCCCCGATCGCCTGCACCAGAAATATCACCGTTGCTATCGTCCCCAAGATAGCCGCACCAAACAGTGCCAGCGCAAACAGGAAGTGGGACACTTCGAGCCAATTAGAGGGATAGCGCACGTACCACTTTTCGCCCTGCCAATCTCGAAGCCAGGCCCGCCGCACGAAATGAATGACCCCCTGCACCTGAATGGTGGCTAAGCGGCGAGCAGCCTCTGCTGACTGGGCATACTGGTCGGCTTCGGGCGCCGGCACCACGACAAAATAATTGCGGCAGTGTCCGCATTGCACCGTGCGGCCAAGTAAGTCCACACCCAGCACAAACACCGCCTGGCAACTATCGCATAACGCCCGTACCTGCCGCCCTTCACCCGAAGTCTGCTCTCTTGCCGACACAGCCGATGGCCCTGAGTTTGGTCCGGGTCTCCTGGAGCCGCACCCCCACTGCACTTATTTTTTTATACCAGTATCGAGCACTGATAAATTATTTACGACCCCCACACTACTCGTTAGTGAAAGGTCCCGCGGTCTCGCCATCGGTGACGCGAATCATGCAATACCGGCGGTCTGCCCACAGTGGTATCAGTCCCCACGCGTGCACTAGCCAGCCGCAATACTCACGGTGCGTTCACTCTCAACGCCGTCGCACCTAACGAGCAATAAGTGTCGCTCGAGCAATACACCAGGGGATAAGCGCTCCAACACTTGTCAGGGTCCTAGAGAATATGACACCAGCCCTGATAGGTTCTCATCCAAGTTTCATGTCTGCCTCACAGGCGTTTAATCAGGCCAGGGTACGATGAAACGAGGGGCACGGCCGGCACGGCGAGCAGGATCATCGCTCGCTCCAGGGCACTCCCCGCGGGGGTACCTGCGCCGAACGGAAGGAGGATTTGGCTTATCGTGAAACGCTTGCTTCTGCGCGCGAAAGCAAGCGGAACTTTTCGGCGTCTAGTGGGTCTAACAATGAGGAACCCGCCTCTGAGGCACGGGTGCGCAGCCCGGCTCGCCTCTCGACCCTTCCCAGACGCCCTCCTCATAAGGTCTCCGAATTGCGGAGCTAGTCCTATGCAACCCGCGGAAATGGCATTTACTCCGCAGCAATATGGCCATGCGATTGCGCTTGTTTTGGCTATCTCCATGATGCTGCTGGCATTGGCGCGGCTACTGTTTTGCCGAGCGCGCCGGGGAGGAATGGGGTGGTGGCAATTTCTCGGACTGCAAACGCTGCTAGGCCTTTTGGCGTGGCAAGCGGTGGATCTGTCCCAGGAAGTATTGGTGGCGTCTCTGCGACCAGCCCTGGCCCTGCTCGCTGTGGTGTCG
>BEIM01000103.1 GCA_002898995.1 bacterium HR36 | reverse complement strand
GGCAACGGGCACGTCCGCCAGAGCCAAGTCAAAGTCGCGCAAATGGGGAGTGAGTAAGGGGCCGATATCGGCCACGGCGCGATACGCGAATTCTAGCGCTGATGGGCTGTACAGGACCGCCTTGCCCACAAACCGCCTGGGCGCAGCTGTCGCAGTGGCTGTGTGGGAGTGCAGGTGTGAAACCTGGCGTTCGGTCAGTGTCCCGCAATATGACGCAAGATCACACTGCTGGAAGCACGGTTCGGTAAAGGCCGCCACATGAGCGGCAAACCAGTTCAATCCCGTGGCTAATTCGAGGACTTCCAGTGAGGCTGGATACCGTGGGTTGATCTCTGTGACCCAGGGTAAGCTGTCCTGCAGAACAAAGTCCACGCCGAAAACGCCGCGCAGGCCGAAATATCGCGCCAATCCTTCGCCCAGCCGTTGCAACTGTTGTAGCAAATCGGCGGGGCAGACCATTGGACCGAGATTTCCACACCATTGGAACTCGCGAGCAGAACACCAGCGCTGACCGATAAGCTGCCAGGTGGCGCCCAGAAAAGCACAGTGCTGCTCATCTGCGACATAGACCGCCGAGGCCGGTTGCCCAGCGACATAGCGCTGCCAGTAAATGGGCTTGTCGCGAGGTTCTTGCCCGAACCAACGCCGCACGTCTCGCTGCGTACGCACTAGCCAACTCCCATTCGTGGGCAAACCTTTTGGGCAGCACTGCCAGGGCGCAAACGGAAAGCCCAGCCCAACGAGAGCGGAGTGTAACCGATGGGGCTGGCGTAGCGCACGCACACGCCGAGCATCGTTTCCCCAGAGCGAATGGCGGGCAGCTATTCGCGCTAGTAACGAGGGATGTTTTTCCAGCTTGCCCGTGTACATGACTGGAAGTGGCGCTGCCTCCTGGGCGAGGATTTCTGGGATACGGTGGGGATACTCCCCGGCCGTGAGCTGACGGCAAAAGGCGTGGGCCCGCAAATCGGAGTCGGCAAACAGGTCTGCGCACCAAGGAAGCCAGCCCGCGCGCAAGGCAGCATAGGCCAAGGCGCGCACGCTGGCGCCGACCAACGCTAAGTTGGCAGGCTTTTCCTGGCTTGTAGCGTTTGTCATTAGCGCCACCAGGATCGTGTCAGGCAAAATTGCGAATCTTTTGGCCGGGCTCTTGAGCCTCCTACGTGGGTTGCTACATTAATTCGTGTAGACGGCAAGCATTCTGCAGAAGCGTCCCAGGCCGACCGGGCAGTCCTTTCGGCCGACCTGCGGGGAGGAAGGTGCTAAGAGAGTAGAGAAGGTCATGTTAACGGCACATGACCGGCGGATCGCGCGACTCGCTATCAGCCGCTTTGGCGTCGATCCTGTTCAAGTACGCCAGGCTTGCGTTGAACTTTTGCAGCGACGTCGCGGGTGGGCCAACTCTCCCGGTCCAGATTTGGTGGAAATCCTGCTGGAAAGGCGGCTGCTTTCTGCACGTGATGCCGAAACCCTGCGGGCGGAATTAGACAGGACTCAGGTCGCCAATTCGCCTGCCCCACATACCGCCAAAGACGACGGAGACCGTCAGGCGCTGGAGCGGGTTGGGCCATACGTGTTATTGCGCAAGATCGGCGAAGGGGCCATGGGCGAAGTTTATTACGCCTACGATGAACAGAACCAACGGCATGTCGCCGTGAAAATCTTGGCCAAACACTTGCAGGAGAATGCAGCCCTGGTGGAACGATTTATCCGCGAGGCGAACCTGGCTTCTCGCCTGAGCCATCCCAATCTTGTCCGCGGTTACGGCACGGGTTTCGACGAAAAACGCCAGGCGCGCTTCTTCGCCATGGAGTTTGTCGACGGTATCAGCGCCCAACAATACCTCGACGAGCATGGCCGATTCGCTATTGAAGACGCGCTGCACGTTATTCTCGATGTGGCCCACGCCCTGGAATACGCCCACGCCCACAATATCATCCATCGCGACATCAAGCCTGAGAATATCCTCATTACTCGTAGCGGAGTCGCTAAGCTCACCGACCTGGGCTTGTCCAAACAAATTGACCAATCCTCTACCCTCACCGACTTGCGCCAAGGTTTCGGCACGCCCTATTACATGCCTTACGAACAGGCCATGAATGCCCGCGACGCCGATGCACGCTCGGACATTTTCGCCCTAGGCGCCACCCTCTATCACATGCTCACCGGCCGCGTTCCCTTCGACGGCAAGAACCACGTCGAGATTCTGGAGAAGAAGGAACAGGGGCTTTATACCCCAGCTCACATCGTCAATTCCGAAATCCCCGAAGACCTCAGCGCCATTCTCGACCGTATGCTAGCGCGTCGGCCCGAAGACCGCTTCCAAACCATCAGCGAGGTCATTGTCGCCCTGGAACGCACTGGCCTGGCGGGACACTACCTGAGCTTTGCCGATCGGAAGCTAGCCCTGCATGACCCCGTAGCCCGACTGCGTGCGCGGTCCCTGGAAGAAGCTACGCTGCTCGATTTGGGCGATAACCAGATGCAAATCCCGGTCTGGTTCGTGCGCACTTCTTCCTTCCAAGGCCGGGCGCGCATACGCCGGCTTACGACAGAACAAATCCTCGCGGCTATCGCCGCCGGTCAACTTGGGCCAGGCGACGAAGCCAGTCCCTCGCCACAAGGCCCCTTCCACAAACTCAGTCAATATACTCGGTTTCGCGACGCGCTGCATCAGGCCGCCCTCAAGAAAACCGCGGTCATTTCCAAAACTCCCGCTCTTCGCCCCTGGCTTTGGTGGCTGCTGGGAGCGGCGTTGCTGGTGGCCTGCATCCTGGTGCTCCTACTTCTGCTCCTATAGCGTTATAGGTCATGACCATCCACTTACCCGCACGCTGGCAGGGACGTCTCCTCATCCTCGTAGCCAGTGTCCTTTGGAGTCTCAGTGGCGTGTTTGTGCGGCTGTTGAGGCATCCTGTCGGTGGCCCCTTTGCCGAACCACCGCTGCCGCCCTTGGTCATCGCCTTTTATCGGTGCCTGTTCGCTGCCCTGGTCTTGGCCCCCACCTTACGCCGCCAGGACTTCTCCTTCCACCGCTTGATGATCGCTATGATCATTTCGTTTGCGGCGATGAATGCCTTATTCGTGTCCGCACTGAGTTTGGGTAGCGCGGCGAACGCAATTATTCTGCAATATACCGCACCCTTCTGGCTATACGTGCTGGCTATTTTCTGGCTGCGCGACCCGATCGCAGGCCGTGACGTCTTCGCTCTCGCCATTGCTTTAACGGGTATCGGCCTGATCGTGATTACAGGTTTCCGCAACCCTGACTTAGATGCTCAGGGTTTAGTCGCCATTTTCGTGGCGTTAGCCAGCGGCCTTGCCTATGCCGGCGTGGTCTTTTGCCTGCGTGTGCTTGCAGGTCATTCCAGTCAATGGCTGACCTGGCTGAATCACGCCGCCGCCGCTTTCAGCCTGTTACCAATTATTGGCCTCTATATCCAGCCGCACCTGCGGCAACTTCTTTTACTGTTAGCTTTTGGCGCCATCCAGATGGCGTTACCGTATTGGTTAGTGTCGCGCGGTCTGAGAACGGTGCCGGCCCAGGAGGCGGGCATGCTTAGTCTCATCGAGCCAATTCTGAACCCGCTGTGGGTCTTTTTCTTGACGAACGAAATGCCTTCTCCAGGCACTATCCTGGGCGGAAGCTTGATTCTGCTGGCGTTGGTTTGGCGTTTCTGGCCCGCTTCATAGCCGGTAACACTTCTGCTGCAAACAGACCTAAACTCTTCCGCGCCAGTTCGTGCGGCAACGAACCCGCCTGAAAACCTAACATAAGCACGCCCACCCCTAAGTACTCTAGGCAATATAGTAATTTGTCGCGCACGGTTTCCGGGCTACCTACAATGGCATAATATCCGCGATCTATATCCTGCCAGGTGTGTTCGGGTGATAGGAACGAGCTCCGTTGCGACACAATCGCTAACGCCGATTGCTCCGATGTATATCCCGGCGGCAAGAGACCTATCCCTTTCAAGCAATTGCGCACGAAATATCGAAAATGCGGCCAAAATTCCTCGTGAGCCCGACGATCGCTTTCCGCCACATATACGGCGACGCCCCATCCCATCTGTTGTGGCTCGGGATTATAACCATACCTGCCGCAAGCTTCTCGAAACCGCTCGAACACACGGCGATTACTCTCAATATGAAAATATGGCAAACCCATGTATGCAAAGCGTTTTTCGGCAACCAGTTCGATTGTTTCTAAACTGCCGACGCCAGGAATCCAGATGGGGGGATGGGGCTGCTGGAGCGGTCGCGGCCAGATGTTTACGTGGCGATAAAAATAGTGCTTACTATTCCAGAGAAAGGGGCCGGGCCGGGTCCAGGCCTGGATAATCAACTCTAGAGCTTCACGAAACCGCTCCCGCGCATAGGTCGGATTGACCTGATAGGAAAAATATTCCGGCCCGCTTCCGATTACCATGCCCGCTATTAACCGCCCACCGCTCATCACGTCCAGCATCGCGTATTCTTCCGCCACTCGCAGCGGCGGATTATATAGAGGCAACGCATCCCCGATAACCGCTATGCGAATCCGTTTGGTTAACTGCGTCAGAGCTGCTGCCATTAAATTCGGCGAGGGCATCAACCCATAAGCATTCTGGTGATGTTCATTGACACACACACCATCAAAACCTAGGTCCTCGGCACTGGCCAATGTCCGAAGGTACTCGTTATACAGCACATGGCCGCGAACCGGATCGTACAAACTGTTAGGGCACCAGACCCAGGCGGAATCATATCGCTCGTCAAAACCCTCAGGGAGATAGGGCCAACTCATGAGGTGGAACAAGAACACCTGCGGTACATGCACGTCTGTATCGGCTTGCTGAGCCAGCTCCATCTTCGTCTCATTCGCAATTTGGGCGCAAAGCAAGACGGACAACGCCTCCTGGGAAAAAGCGAGGGCGCGGCGATTGTTGCGTCTGCTCTGGCGCAGGCTTCAGCGCGCCCGGAGGGACTCGAACCCCCAACCGGCGGTTCCGAAGACCGCTGCTCTATCCAGTTGAGCTACGGGCGCCCTGCAACAAAAGATTATACGACACCTTGGCCACGCGACAAGACGCGTACGGGAACCGCGCCACTTCACGCCAGTGCTCCAGTGCAGCTCAGGGCGATATGCCCCTGCAGGCCTGCTCCACCTCGGTACGGTTCCATACTTTTGACTAAGCTTGTTTGCGATCCCCGGGGTGCCGGCTGGTAACCAAATGGACCTGCCTGGCGCTGATAGGTTAAACTCTAAACGTTAGCCATTTTCATCGGCTTTTTCTTGGCAGGAACTTGGACGCTAGTGACGATTAGGCCTTGCAAATTAGTGCCCATTATCCAGGCTTTCCGACCACCTTTTGCCGTCGTTTCCTCTA
The DNA here is from genome assembly GCA_002898995.1 of bacterium HR36. Lineage (GTDB taxonomy): Bacteria > Planctomycetota > Planctomycetia > Gemmatales > HRBIN36 > HRBIN36. The sequence continues at coordinate 4,166 of BEIM01000103.1, read as the reverse complement.
ATAATTCATTTTATGCTTGTTCGCTTGCCCTTCGTTCTCCAAGAAAACTTCCCCTAAATAGCCCTTTTCCAGGCGAGATACATCCAGCTGATAAAGATACTTATGAGGGTGTCCGTTTCAAACGGATTTGCGGGAACGCGGGCCTAAAACTACCTCGAGTTGGACACCTGATACATCGAAGCAGAGCTAACGCTTTGTTCTCCACTATGTGCGCGTATTTCTTAGCAAAAGCCTGGTAAGCCAAACCGATTTGATCAGGCATCAACTAAACATTCGGCCCAATAAATGCCACCCCAATAGGCCCGATTATTTCATGGAGAGATGATAGTTAGGATGGTAAATACGTCGCTCCGTCCGACATTTTCCACAGTTCCGTCCTGTTCCTTTAGATTTTTCTAAATTGGATCTGCTGGCATTTATTAGTCACAGTGCTTCTCATCCCTTGCGAGATTTAGCCACTACACCACAAAATGGCACAATCAACCGAGCGTCGCTAATGCCTGTGGTAACCCATTCTTGGCCCACGGTACTAATTTTGCTGGTGATCCGTTGCTTACGCAAACGCGGCGGCAAATGCCTTCCTTGCGCCAACGCGATCCCGGCTCGACGTAATTTCTCCTACGACCTCTCGATACGTCCGTCCCGTAAGTAAGGTACCACAAACCATGTGCCATCTTTTGTCGATTAAACTTAGGGATTCCCGTAAGCAGATGCTTTCATCTTGGGGCCGAGGGTCGCTTGGAGGAATATACTCCTGCACTTAATGGTTCTGCCACTGTCCAACAGTGATATTCATTCTAAAAACCGCTCAGTAGCTGCCGATTCCTAACGGATTGTTGGACAGACACTCACAACTCGAAGCCAGGCGCACTTGCCGAGTTAATTCCCAAGTGATAACTAAAACTGCGTAGCCCAATGTAGCGAGGATTAACGATGGTGCCAACCATGGGACACGGCATGATAAAAGCTTGCGTGATAGTCGCAACAACTGTCGCCGCAGGGGCAAGCCTCTTGGCTGAAGACACATCGTCTAAATTATTGCCCTTTTCTGCTCGAGTGATTGAGGATAAAATCCACGGTGGGTTATTGGGCCAGATCCTAGGCAACTTGAATGGTTTGCCGCACGAGTTTCGGTACCTCGATGAACCCGGAGATGTGCGCAATTACATACCAAGTTTACCAGAGGGCGCCTGGACCGACGATGATACGGACATCGAGTGGGTTTACGTGGTGGCGATGCAAGGGGATCGGCAATTGCTTTTAGACCCCCAGCGAATTCGTGAATTATGGCAGAAACACATCCAGCAGCGCATCTGGTCTTCGAATCAATATGTACGGCAATTGTTCGACCTGGGACTCGAGCCACCCGTTACAGGTCTAGCAATGATCAATCCCTGGTCGGAGTTTAACATTGCTGGGCAGTTTTGCTGTGAATGTTTCGGGTTGATTGCGCCGGGGTTACCCGAATCTGCGGCACGAATCGGCTGCCACTATACATCGGTCGTGATTTCCGGCGAACCGCTGCAAGCGACGCAACTGTTTACCACCATGATCGCTACCGCGTTCATTACCGACATTATAGAAAATATCCTCGACGCTGGAGAAATGGCCTTGGACCCGCGATCGCGGGTGTTAGAAGTGGTACGACAAGTGCGCACCTGGCATAAATTGTACCCCGACGATTGGCGGCTCACACGCACGAAAGTAAAAGAGGCTTACGATATTTTCGGCAAATCACATAGGGGGCGAAATGGTTATGAGCTTAATACTGCTGGCGTGGTTACCGCTTTACTATACGGCCGGGGAGATTTTCAAAGAACGATGGAAATAGCTTTTAGTTTTGGCTGGGATGCCGACTGCAATGCGGCCACAGTGGGGACGATCGTTGGGGTAATAAAAGGCTACGAATGGTTCCGCAAGCAGGGTTGGAATATCAAGGATGTTTATAGAAACACTTGTCGCGCTAATATGCCTGAAGACGAAACCATCTCGCGATTTGCCCGCCGCTTGGTGGAGTTGGCGCAATTATGCGTTGAACGTGCGAGTGGGCGAGTGATTCAGGATCCACAGAGTGGCCGCCGCTATTTACTTCCGAGACAGCAGCCCAAATGCGTGCATCCACTAGCAGAGGATGAGCGAAAACTAGCGGAACTCAGGGAATTGTACTCCACGAAAAAACTCCTGGTGATGCTGCGGGAGCAGGATAGAACCACGCGAGCCCGCGCAGCTTACTTAGCGATTGCTCTGGGAAACTATGAGGAGTTGCGGCGCCAAGATCCACAAGCCTGGGCGCAGGGATTGGCGGCGTTAGCGGAGTTCCCGAAAGTTGTGCAAGCAATTTATTACTATACGCCGGCCACCAAAAGAGCGGAGGATTTACGGTTAGCAGCCACCAAAGCGGGTTTAGCTCGCCCGGAAAAACGTATTCCTTTGTGGTAGTCGAAAGTTGACCAACTTTAGCGCTGGGAGTTGATAATATGTATTTCGAGAGTCCCAGTCGAACAAGCGGATGGTGGGCTAACTTTATTAGTCCGCTGGCCACGATTGCTACAGGAGGTCCATAACATGACGAAGGATCGCAGCGAACTGCTCCAGGTGCAGAAGACGGAGACCGAAGCTCCATCTCCGCCGGCGTTGCCCCATCGAGCAAGGATTCTGCCCAACGCGGTGGACGTAACTGGACGCGTTCCCGACGACGTGCGCATTGACCCGAACATTACCGAAGGATATCCAGGCTATGACGAGAGTGGCGAGTCGGAAATCATCCCACTTGACAGGTTGACGGGTGGACAGACTGAAAGCTAACGGACCCGAGGAAAATAGCGTCCGCGTAAGGGCGAAAACTTATGTACTGGACCAGGCAAATGATAAACCACAGCCTGGGAGGCTAAATCTCGACCACTGGCAAAAACTTCGTTAGCGGATTCTGCTATCGCACTGAATGCAAGGATGCGTTCTCGCACACGAGTATCTTTTTCCTGGCGATTGAGCACGAACCACCAATCGCCTGTGGGGGTGCCAATTCCCTCAGGGTAGTTTTGTGCCCAAAGCAGCGTCCAGCCTGAGTAGAATGCTGCCAGACCATACGGGTCAAACAAGTTGTCGCGCGGCTTGAGGTGGTTTTTCAGCCAGTAACCCGCTTGTTTATGCCCGGCGGCGCCGTAGTGCAAGGGTTGCAGAGTTAACTTAGCCACGCAAACCGCCAGGAAAGCGGCCAAGCTGAGGTGCATAAGGGTGGTTAAGCGTGAGGACGCTATCAGGTCAACGTCTTGATCGCGGAAGACGGACGACTTTAAACTGGAGATCGCAATAATCCGCCAGGCAAGGCCCCCGCAAATCAGCCCACATAAGGTAATTGGATACGTATAACGTTCCACCATGTATCCCAGCACGTGCACACCGCGCCACAATACCAGGAAGTGCAGGAGCATATACATCAGAACTGGCCACCAGGCCAAGCAGCGGCAGCTCTTTCGCGAGGCAAGAAACAAGCCTGGGATAACGAGAACCAGTGGGGCGTAGAAAAATCCCTGCGCGATTTCATCCAAAAGTGTCGGCAGGCCTTTTGCGCAAGGAGATGCCTTGTGGCTCGCTACGATCGTAGCGGCCAAGCAGCACCGGGTCTCAGCTGGTTCGCTAGAAGTTACTAATTGGTTATAAATACGCAAAAAATGCTGCCCACTCGCCTTGACGGTAAGCCCACCGATAGCATAGCAGTATGGGGCGATCGTGAGACCTAGAGCAAGTGTAAAACAAACCAGCGAGCTAAGCATCCAGCCCGCAGACAGAATCAATGAACGGCGCAAACTTCCTAAGAGTAAGGTGAGCCAGACAGCCCCTGCCAGGACAGCAGCTTCTGGGCGAGCCCAGTAAGCCAACCCGCAAGCAAATCCCGAGGCGAAGAAGTAAAACCGTTGACCAGTTTGCAGAGCGTGAACGGTGAAAGCCAAACTCCAAGCCACCCCCATCAAATAGAGTCCCTCGGATAGCGCATCCGATAAGCACCGTGCCAGGCCTGGCAACGTGTGAAACAACAAGGTTACCCCAAAAGCGATGCGCGGGCTAAGTAAACGACGCGCCAGGATGTAAATGGCTGGAGTGATGAGGAGGCTGGCGCAATAATTCACCGCTTGGGCAGCCCATTGCCACGTTTGCGGCTCAAGCTC
>BEIM01000102.1 GCA_002898995.1 bacterium HR36 | reverse complement strand
CCGATCTTTGTTTGCTCGGTCGATCTTCCGCCCAGGTCACCACCAGGAGTGTCCCCAACGCCAGCATCAGGAGTATCAGCGAGGCTTGCGCAGCGCGAGTGTAATCCAACGCTTGCACGTCCTCGTAAATGGCGATCGACAGGGTGCGGGTCTGACCGGGCAAGTTGCCTCCCATCATCAGCACGACACCAAACTCGCCCATCACGTGGGCAAATGTGAGCATAAGACCTGCCAAAATACCGGGGGCAGCCAGGGGCAGGCTGACACACCAGAATGTTCGCCAACGCGATGCTCCCAAACACCATGCCGACTCCACCAGCTTCCGGTCAACCCGAGCGAAACCTGCCAGGAATGGCCGCACGGTATAGGGTAAATGAGCGATCACCATCGCCACCACCAGCCCAGGAAACGTGAAGGGCAACGCTTGCCCGCACCAGGTTTCGATGGCCCTACCCAGGGGACTGCGCGGGCCGAGTGCCACCAGCAGGTAGAATCCCAGCACCGTCGGTGGCAGGAGCAGCGGGGTGGTCACGAGGATGCGGCACAAGCCTCGCAGCCAGCCTCCTCCTCCCGCCAACCATGATGCCAGCGCCAGACCCAACACCAAAAGAATCCCCGTAGTCCACACCGCTAGCTTCACGGTTACCCAAAGCGCGTGCCAATCCATCTCTTGGTTCCCCTTAGGTGCCATCATCCCGAGCGCTACAGCATCTTTTTTTGCCCAGGGCGTGCAACTAAGGTGCCTGCGGCGAAGTGAAGCCGTGGCGGCGGAGCATAGCCTGTCCCGCCTCACTCAGAAGGAAATCGCGCCAGGCTAACGCAGCTGCCCGAACCTCGCACCGCTTTAAAATCACGCCCGCTTGGATAATAGGCGGATAGAGTTCGCTGGGAATCTCGCGCCAACGCCCTGCCCCCGCTATGCTACTGCCCAGAATCAATGCCTTGCCGACAATCGCTGCCTCCGCTCCGCCCTGAGCGGCAAACTGGAACGCTTGTGTTACATTGTCGCCAAGCAACAAGTGGTCTCGGTAGGCATCAGCTAACCCAAGATTGTTCAAAACCGCCTGGGCAGCACGGCCATAGGGAGCAGTTCGCGGGTTGGCGATGGCCAATCGCTTGACATGACGCAACACTTCCCCGAGTTCCCCCTGCAGATCCACGTCGGAATTATTCGGCACCCACAGCACCAAATGGCCCCGTGCATAGCGGAAATAGTCCGCCTTTTCTGCCAGCCCCTTCTCAACCAGACGCGCGGCATAATCTTCGTCCGCCGACAGGAACACGTCCACGGCCGCGCCGTTTTCAATTTGCGCTACCAATTGCCCCGACGAAGCAAAGGTCGGTTCAACGCGCAGACCTGGCTGTGCTTCGCGGAAAGCGGCAATAACGTCCGGCAGGGCAAAACGTAAATCCGCCGCTGCTGCTACCCGCAGCAAAGCCTCGGACTCTCCTGAAGGAGGGGGATTCGGAGCCTCGCCAGTTGAGCAACCCACCAGGGCTGCCAGTACCAATAGCAGCCAGCCCTGCAGCTTATCCTGGAGCTGACGTTTCTTCTCGTGGCCCGGCATGTATAAAATGGCGCACCAGCTGCCCGTCAGTGGAACTGGGGAGCCTCAAATCTCCTCGCTCGGTCCGTACAGGAGGAGTTGCAGGCTGCCGCAGTTTCATCGGGGGGCTAATTGCGAGCGGAAATCCTGGCAATGACCCGACGCCATCGTGCCCGTGAGGTCGCCCTGCAAGTACTGTACGAGGCCGACCTGCATCGTCAATTGGATCGCCAGCGCACCCAGCAATTCCTCTGGCGCCGGTTGCGTCAGGAAGACCTCGTCCAGTTTGCGGAGAAATTGTATCAGGGAGCGCTCACCCATCGGCCAGAAATTGACGAACATCTGAGAGAAATTGCCGAGAATTGGCGTGTGGAGCGTATGAACGCCGTGAATCGCAACATCCTGCGGCTGGGGGCTTACGAGTTAATGTTCTGCCCGGAAACGCCGACCAAGGTGGTGATTGACGAAGCTATCGAACTGGCCAAGCGCTACGGCACTTCCGATTCGCCGGGTTTCGTCAACGCCATCCTGGATCGCCTCGCTCAACAATACCGTCAATCGCCGCGCGAGCCATCCCCTGAGGAGTAATCTGCCAAGATGGTACTGGCAGCTTTGTGGAACAAGATCAAGCAGGGATTGGCCAAGACACGCCAGGTCTTCGGCCGACTTGCCTCGCTATTTCGTTTGCGAGGTAAGGTGGACAAAGCGTTTCTCACGCAGCTGGAGGAAACGCTGTACCTCGCGGATGTCGGCCCGGCGGCGACCAAGCAGATCGTCGAGCGTGTCCGGCAAGCCTTTCTCGACCGCGAAGTGTCCGAGGACGTGCTCAGCTTCGTCAAGCAGGAGTTGGTCAATCTGCTCAACCACAGCGACCGCTCCTTACATTTCAATCCCAAGGGGCCGACAGTTATTTTGGTCGCCGGCGTCAATGGCAGCGGCAAGACGACTTCGATCGCCAAGCTTGCCTACTGGCTGCAACAACAGGGTAAGAAAGTTTTGCTGGCGGCCGCCGACACCTTTCGCGCTGCTGCCGTCGAACAACTTACCGTCTGGAGTCAGCGCATCGGCTGCGACATCGTCAAAGGGGAACACGGGAGCGATCCCGGAGCGGTGGCACACAACGCCTGCGAAGCGGCAGTTGCTCGCCGCACGGACGTGGTGATCGTGGACACCGCCGGTCGCCTGCAAACTCACGAACACCTTATGCGCCAACTCGAGAAAATCCGCCGCGTCCTCGCTCGCCAAATCGAAGGTGCACCTCACGAAGTTCTCCTCGTCCTCGACGCGACCAACGGCCAGAACGCCATCCAGCAGGCTGAATCCTTCAAAAAGGCCATTCAGTGCACTGGTATCATCCTCGCCAAACTCGACGGTACCGCCAAAGGTGGGGCGATTATTCCTATCCGCCAAAAAGTCGGCCTGCCCGTCAAATTCGTCGGTCTCGGCGAAAAGCTCGAAGATCTCGCCATCTTCGATCCCCAGGCTTATGTCGAGGCTTTGTTTGCCGAGTAACTGTCTTCCAGCCGGTGTCCCCGCAATCGTTCAAATTCGCTCCGTCCGATCGGTACGAACTGGAGACGGTCGCCGATCCGCAGCGGAAAATACTCCCTTTCCAGGTCGGCAATGACTAGCGGCGTTCGTCCGATGATCCGCCAACCCCCGGGCACTGCGGATGGATAAATGCCCGTCTGCTTTCCCGCTATGCCCACGCTCCCCGCGTCCACTTGGCGCCGCGGTTGCTCCAGGCGCGGCACTCCCGCCAGCCGTTCGAGCAAATAGCCAAGGTAGGGAAAGCCCGGCACAAAGCCGATAGCGTATATGGTGTACACTTGGCCACTATGCAGCGCGATCACTTCTTCAACCCTGCACCGACACAGCGAAGCTACCTCCAGCAAGTCAGGCCCCAACTCGTAACAACACGGTACGTAAACCAATCGCCCCGGCTCGGTGTAGCCACAGAACGGCAGTGTCGAGAGCTGCTGGGTTACTGTGGCATAATCGGTCAGCTCCAAGTCATAAAACACCGCCACGCACCGATAAGCGACCAGCACCTCTACCACCCAAGGCAGGCCAGCCGTTTTGACCGCCTCGGCGAAACCACGGGCCAACTCCTCACTGGCCAAGTGCACCAGTACCCCTTGGTCTCCCAGCGGCTCCAGAATGCCAGGCGGACCTTGCGAAACCTTTATCTCGCCCATCCCAGCCTCATCTCCTACAACAAGCCCGCACCCTTAGCTCAGCCCACATGGTTTAGGTTTACGCCACCAATTGGCCACCTGCGGAGATTCATAATGAGAGTCAGCCAAATGCATGTCTGGGTCATGGGCAGCGCCTGGCGCAACCTGACCTTCTTGCAATTGACCACCGACGAAGGTCTAATCGGCATTAGTGAGTGCCGCATTTCCAACCGCACACAAGCCCTTTTGGGCTATCTTGAGGAAGCCAAGAACCGCTATATCCTAGGTACAGATCCCTTCCGCATCGAGCACACGGTTCTGCGGATGTTCCGCGACGATTACGGGCGTGTCGGCCAGGTAGTGGCGACGGCGATTGCACTGGTGGAGATCGCCTGCTGGGATATTATCGGCAAAGCCACCAATCGGGCGGTGTATGAATTACTCGGCGGGGCGGTGCGCGATCGCATTAAGGCTTACGCCAACGGTTGGTATCGGGTGCCCCGTACCCCCGACGCCTTCGCAGAAGCTGCCCGGGCCGCCGTCGCCAAAGGCTACCGAGCCCTCAAATTCGATCCGTTTGGCCCAGGCTGGTACGAATTGGACAGAAAAGAGCGGCTCTTGAGTATCAGTCTGGTGGAAGCGGTGCGGGCCGCCGTTGGGCCAGATGTGGAGCTACTCATCGAAATGCACGGCCGATTCAGCCCTGCCACTGCGCTCCGCATCGCCCGCGAATTGGAACCCTTCGATCCCACCTGGATCGAGGAGCCTGTTCCTGCTGATAACCTCGCTGCGTTGGAAAAAGTGGCGCGGCAAGCCCGCATCCCCATCGCCACCGGCGAACGGCTGCACCATAAATACGAATTCCGCGAACTCTTGGAACGCCAGGCCTGTGACATCATTCAGCCCGACATTACCGAATGTTGCGGTTTGCTGGAAACTAAAAAAATCGCGGCGATGGCCGACATGTATTACATCACCGTGGCTCCGCACAACGTTGCCGGACCCGTAGCTACAGCAACCGCGCTGCATTTTGCCGCTTGCACGCCCAATTTCAAGATTCAGGAACACTTCAACGATTTCACCGAACCTCACACCCGGCAATGCGCGAGCGGCTGCCCGCCAGTTGTAGATGGATATTTCCCTTTGCCACACGGTCCCGGTCTGGGGGTCTCTCTCAATCTGGACGTCATCCAGGCTCATCCACCCAATTACGGCCACTTCAATCTCTTTGTCGAGGACTGGCAGAAACGCCAGGCCGGCTCGTCGGGCTAATCAGCCACGCCCTCCCGCAACGTGTCACCATACAATACGATCGCTTTACCTTCTTTCTGGCAAAGCCGCGCCGCTCTTTTTGACCCGAACAAGGAGAAACCTATGCCACGCACTGTATTCCTGGCGACCGCCCTCCTCGGCCTGGTCATACTTAGCAGTTGCACGGAGGTAAAGCCGGCTGCTTCTGCTAAGAATGAACAGGAGCAAGGCACCATCGTGGACTTAGATGGCCTTACATCGCGCACGCCTTCCAACTGGAAGGAAATTCCGACTACCCAGCAATTCCGCTACAAAGTTTTTCGCATTCCCGGCGAAAAAGCGGAGTGGGACGCGGAGCTTGTAATTTTCTATTTCGGCGAAGGAGGAGGGGGCGGCGTCGAAGAAAATATTAAACGCTGGAAGAACATGTTCCAGCCTCCCGAAGGGAAATCTATAGACGAGGTTACTAAAGTTTCCGAATTCAAGGTGGGCGAGGTGCCGGTGGTGTATGTAGACATTCGTGGCACCTATTTATTTCGCCCTTTTCCCGCAGCGCCTAAAGCCGAGCCCCGCAAGGACTATCGCATGATTAGTGTCATTTTCCGCTCGCCGAAAGGGCCCTATTTCATCCGCCTGGTCGGCCCTGAAGTTACGGTATCCCAGCACCAAAAGGGATTCGACACGTGGTTGAAGAATTTCAAGTAAATCAGCAGAGCGTTGGATGGGACATGCCCGAAACCACCAGTGCCAGCCTACCGCTGGAATGGTTCGATTACGATTTGCCGAGGGAGTTGATTGCCCAGGAACCGTTGCCCGAACGAGATGAGGCGCGTTTGTTTGTACTTTATCGGCAAACAGGCACCTGGGAACATCGCCATGTTTACGATCTGCCGGAGTTGCTGTGTCCCGGGGATTTGCTCGTGCTAAACAACACCAAGGTTATTCCCGCGCGCCTCTACGGCGTACGCGAACGGACAGGCGGGCGGTGGGAGGGACTTTTCCTGCGGCGATTGCCGAGCGGTCAGTGGGAATTATTAGCCCAGACACGGGGCAAGCCACAGCTTGGCGAACTCTTTATCATTGAACCGAATGACGCTGCTACTAAAAACGGCCCCTTGACTTTAGTCCTCGAGGGGCGCACCGAAGAAGGCCATTGGCTTTGCCGACCACAGCCGGAGGCACCGCCCGAACAATTGCTCAGCCTCTACGGCCACGTGCCGCTGCCACCTTACATTCGTCAGGGCCGCGACTGTCCGGAAGACCGCGAACGGTACCAAACGATTTATGCCGAACGCCCCGGTTCGGTGGCAGCACCCACTGCGGGTTTGCATTTCACACCGCGACTATTTACTCGGCTCGCAGAACGAGGTATCGATACTGTCTTTGTGACGCTGCATGTGGGCGTCGGCACTTTCCAGCCCATTACTGTTCCAGATGCAGCTCGGCACCAAATGCATGCGGAATGGTGCGAGATTTCCCAGGAGACCGCACAACGCATCGTGCAATGCCGGGCCCTCGGCGGCCGGGTAGTCGCCGTCGGCACCACCACCGTGCGCACATTGGAAACGGTGGCGCAAAATGGCTCGATCCGTGCCTGGTGTGGCCAAACTAATCTCTATATTCGCCCACCGTTTGCCTTTCGTGCCGTGGATATACTCATGACCAATTTTCACTTGCCCCGCAGTTCGCTCTTGGTGCTGGTCAGTGCCTTTGCTGGCTTGGACTTGATCCAACGCGCCTATCAAGAAGCGGTGCGCCAACGCTATCGCTTTTATAGTTACGGCGACGCGATGCTTATCATCTAGCCTTACGCCAGATTAATACTAGGGACAAAACTTTATCGGAGACCAAAGCTATGTTCCTGCCACTCGGAGACGAAAACCGCCCCGGTGCTATATTTCCCATTGTCAATTGGAGTTTGATTATCGCTAATATTGTTGTGTTCGCTTTGCAAATTGCAGATCCGCGGATTACTTATAAGTTCAGCATGGTGCCCCATGAAATCGTAACAGGGCAAGATATTACGGAGCCGACTCCTATATCAGCCCGAGGTGGCGGTCTTGGCAGCACGGTGACCATCCCGCACCAGCCGACGCCTGGAACAGTTTATTTGACACTACTCACCAGTATGTTCCTACACGGAAGTATTTTGCACCTACTCGGCAATATGTGGTTCTTGTGGATATTCGGAGATAACCTGGAAGATGCACTGGGGCGAATGCGGTATCTAGTTTTCTATATTTGCAGCGGATTGATAGCGGATGTCGCGCATATTTTAGTAAGTCTGGGCGAACCAGAACGTTACATCCCAACCTTAGGAGCCAGCGGGGCTATTTCTGGGGTGTTAGGTGGGTATATTTACTTGTTTCCGAAAAGTTGGGTAACGGGAATTTTATTCCGTATTGTGGTAACCATGCCGGCAATGTATGCGTTGGGGATTTGGTTTGCGTACCAACTAGTGATGGCATGGTTAGATCAAGGAGGAGGAGTGGCGTATATGGCCCACATAGGCGGATTCCTGGGTGGCCTGTTGCTGGTGAACGTGATGGGCCGGCGTCCGGACTATGCGGTGGCATACGACCAGTACCACGGAGTGCGGCCAGGGATGCAGTCCTGGCGACGACGCAGGCCGAGCGGATATTGACGGGGCTATGGCCAATCGGCAGCCGGAAGGGTAACTAAATAGCTTTATGGCCACCTGGAAACTACACTGGACGGAGGAAGTACCGCCGCGCTTGCGGGGCGGCATGCTGAGCATCGGGAATTTCGATGGTGTCCACCTGGGACATCGAGCCTTGCTGGGCCGATTGGTGGCGCATGCGCGAAAGCAGAGCGTGCCGGCTATTGCCATCACCTTCGATCCCCATCCGTTGCGTTTGCTGCAGCCGCACTATGAGCTGCCGCTCCTCACAACGGTCAACGAGCGCATGCAGCGATTGCTGGCTTGCGGCGTTGATCATGTGGTGATCTGGAAAACAGATTGGTCACTGCTGCAATTGCAAGCGGAGGAGTTCCTGGAGCAAGTGATTGGGAAGCGGTGGCAACCGGTGGGATTGGTAGAAGGGCCGACCTTCAGCTTTGGCCACGATCGCCAGGGCACCACAGAAATGCTGGTGCGTTGGTGTACGCGTCGGGGATTATTAGCGGATGTCGTGCCGCCGCTCGTGCTAGACGGGGAGCTGGTGTGCAGCAGCCGGGTTCGGCGGGCGTTGAAAGCAGGGGAGGTGGCGGCAGCGCAGCGCTGGCTGGGTCGGCCCTATGCCATCCGCGGGCGTATCGGCAGCGGTGAGGGACGGGGACGCGGTTTAGGGTTTCCCACCGCCAATCTGGAAGATGTGGCCACTTTGCCACCGGCCGACGGTGTCTACGCTGGTGTGACCTGCTGGAAAGGCAGACGACACCCGGCAGCGGTGCATATCGGCCCCAACCCGACCTTTGCCACGGGCCAGCGGAAAATCGAGGTCTTTCTCCTTGACTTCAGCGGCGAATTGTACGGCGAATATCTCAGCGTGCAATTTCTGGAACGGCTGCGCGAGGTGAGAACTTTTCCGAGTGCAGAAGCCTTGCAAGCTCAGATTCGCCAAGATGTCGAGTTAGTGCAACAGATCTTCCGCCAGCACTTTGAGGATCTGCCTTCGTGAAGCCGCATCGGTCGCTTGCACCAGCATAGCGAGGAATGAGCCATGGCCCAGACGCAACAATGGCTACTGACGGATGTGGCAGCGGATTTGTGGACGGAACGGTTTCATATCAGTTCGGGGGATTGCGCCGATGTGGCGTTCCCAGCGTCGTGGTTCGTGACGAAACGGACGTTACGGGGAGGTCGGCGAGATGGAGTGGAATTGGTTGAGGTGCACAATGGAGCCTTGACCTTCGACATTTTGCCGACTCGCGGTATGAGCCTCTGGCGTGGCGAATATCGGGGACTGCGGCTGGGCTGGCAGGCACCAATTCGGGGCCCGGTGCATCCGCAGTGGGTCAATTTGCTAGATCGCCAGGGCCTGGGTTGGCTGGACGGTTTTGATGAGTGGATTTGCCGATGCGGATTGCACTCCAACGGACCGCCAGGGCATGACCCGCACACTCATGAATTCCTGCCCCTACACGGGCGTATTGCTAATCAGCCAGCCCATTATCTCGCGGTGGAAATCCAGCAGGAACCGCCCTTCGCCATCACCATTTCCGGCCGGGTACAGGAAAGCACTTTGTTCTTTTCGCACCTGGAACTGAGCTGCCAGATTCGCACGGCTGTTGGCGCCAACTGGCTGGAAATCGAGGATGAAATCATCAATCTGGGCACGAAACCTGCGGAACTGGAGCTCCTTTATCATTGCAACTTTGGGCCACCGTTTCTGGAAGGCGGCAGTCGCGTTGCCATTCCCGTCCGCGAGCTAGCTCCGCGCAATGCTCGCGCTGCCGAGGGTATCACCGATTGGGCGACCTATGCGGGCCCGACAGCAGGATTCCTCGAGCAGGTATATTTCGCCGACTTATACGCCGATGAGTATGGTCGGACGTTGGCTCTCTTGCACACCGCTAGCGCCGACCGCGCGGTGGCATT
>BEIM01000101.1 GCA_002898995.1 bacterium HR36 | reverse complement strand
GTCAAAGATTTCCGCCACGCCGAGGCTCGGCGCAAGAACAATCCTCCTGTCGGTGTTGCACCCGCCTACGAGGTCAGCAAGCGGCAAACAAGCCGCTACACCTATGACCTGCACCTGGTCCCGCAGCTGGTGTGGGTTGGCAAAGCGGAACACACCTCGTTCGAGGTGGACGTCGTCTCCCTGCATCCACGAGCGCATTTCCCACCAAGGCCATCCTGAGCGCTGTGCGTTGCCCTATAGGAGCACGGGCAGGGACACAGGTAGGGAGACGGGCAGAGGAGCGTTAGGGGGACGGGTACGGGAACGGGCAGGGGGACGTGTAGGGGCACGGCATGCCGTGCCCCTACACGATGTGCCCCCACCGAACAATGTGCCCATAAATAATGCCGTGCCCCTACGGGACAACGCCGGGGGTCGTGCACGGGATTGCCGAAGTTCACGTCACCCGCCAGCGGCCGAGAAAAGCGGAGCGAGGCCCACTGCACCCTGCCGCCACCAGTCGCGCATCACTGGCAAACAGCCTCGCGTTTGCACATTCCGGCATCTCGCAGCTGTATGGTAACGCTGAGCACCACTGCCCCTTTTTATCCCCACGGTAGTTCTGGACAGGGCACAAGCTAATAAACCGTAACCCGCCGCCTGAAAACCCCCAATACGAATTGTCCGGAATGGTCCTTCAAGAGACATAGACCTGATGGACTGCAACCTCTGGTCGCGGTCGCTATAATTTTTTGGTGAGTGCACAATAGCCCGGCATTGCGACCGGCAATACTGGCGTGCGGAGCTAAACGAACTCTCGCTCGCGCAGGAACGGCTCTGCGAACAACTTGGCCCCGGCCAAGCACCAGCCTAAGCCGCTGCAGGATTTCTGAGCTGGCAGCCTTGGTACAAAGTTGTGCCGCTACAAGCACATGGGAACACCAACTGGGCTGTAGCCTTCGGCCCAGAAATAGCTTGGCAATCTGCTAAGCGAAGGACCTGCTCGGGGGTCTTGCCAACTCGCCTCCGAGCTTTGAAATTCGCAATGCTATCGCATCCCCTACCTACTCACTTAGCACAAACAAAGGGCGGATGTTCAGAGGGGGGCGTAAAGCTCGCTTGCTCCCTTGCAGGGAGCGCCCGCTCGCCCAGCGCAGACGACAGCTTGGCTCAGGGTGAAGACCTCAGGAAACGGGACGAGCCAGCGATGCTTCGTGCTCGCTCAGAGCAAACGAGAGGCCGAAGTGGCGGAATTGGCAGACGCGCCGGACTCAAAATCCGGTGGGGCTAACACCCCGTGTGGGTTCGACTCCCACCTTCGGCATTGTGCGCTATTGCGGAGAAGTGGGGGGGCATGGCCTACCCTTGGTGCGGCGCATAACGGCAAATGCGTTGCGGACCCTTAGACTGTGGTCGCGACGTTTCTGGGTAATCGCTCGAGTATGCGGTGCGCGATCAGGTAAGGTAGGCCACGTTCGGCGACTCCTTGTCAGCATCACTGGCTAAGTTAGGCTTAGGCTGGTTTCATAGGGCTAGGGTTTACGAAAGTTGCACCTGCAGTGCCTGATAGCCAGCCCGAATTCAGGAGACTCGAGCCAGCATGGCCGACAAGTTCGCAAGAGTAATATCCGCTAAACGGCCTGACACCCGGGCGAGGCTTGAGCGAAGCCCAAATCTGGGCGTGCTGCTTTCAGTCATCAGATTTCTTCATCCGACCATCGCAGTGATGATGGTTGACCAAAACTAGGGTCTGGCTAACCTGTCATGAGCGCGTACCAAGCGGGGTAGTATTTGCCGCGTCCGCACGGCAGTGGTTGAGCAAAGCCAAGGTGTGAATGAGCCAGGTTGCGCAAATGCTTCCACTGGGCTAATGGTCAGAGTTGCCAGGGATGTTTCCGGCCGGTATAAAATGGCAAACTTCGTATCGCAAACAGGTGAAAAATCGAGGGGAAAGCAACCGTGCAGGACCCGCGAATGGGGAGCCGCAGACGAGGCAAAGGTCGGCGAAAAGTCGGGCGTAAGAAACGCCGGATGCGGAGCAAGATCCGCCATCGCAAGAAGTAGTTGCGCAATCTACCGGCGCAAGGACTGGTAGGCTTCCTCAATGCGGGTCCACTGGCGCAAAACTTACGCCGCCGAAACGGGTCGAGCGAAGCTGAGTGGTTTGCAGCGTGTTTTCTAGCGAGCCGTGAACAGAGAGGGGTTATGTTTGGCTCGCAGTGAGACGGTCTCCCCTGTGCCACCGCAGTCAAAATTAGCGGAAGACCTCGTGGCAGCGGGTACAAGCCGCGTCCATGCGCTTAAAGGCTGCTCGGTAGCCAGAATAATCCTGCTTACGCGCAGCAGCGGCCAATTCGAGGGCGTGTTTAGCAGAGGCTTCGCAGGTCTCGTTCCATTCCTTTTTCGGCTTATCGGGAAGGTCTTTCTCTGGGGCGAATTTCGTGGTCTGCTTCATCAGCTCAGCGATGCGAGTGGCGTGCTGCGCCAGTTCCTCGTGTTTGGCGGCGCTTTCGAACTTCGCTTTGCTGAAACGGGCTGCATCTTGCAGGGGCTTGAACCTTATCTGCACCTCTTCCATCAGCTTAACGAGCTCCTCGGGAAATTGCGGCTTCTGTTGGCCCGCAGCCGTTACCACCAAGACGATGCAAGTCAGTCCCACGGCGATGCCCAGACGCCGAGCCATTTCTTTCCCCTATGTGCAGATTATGCTATGTGGCGTGGTGCTATCCCCACGACTTGTTATTGTGATGGGAAAGGGCGGGGAAAGCGTCAAGACTTATGCTGCTGGCTTTATAAAACCGATTGGTAGTCGCGGCCAACGCAACGCTCAGGCTGGTCGGATGGGCACGGCCAGCATTTTGCTCAACACGGTGGCAAAGTAGTATGATTCCCGTTCTTGCGTGCCCGCGCAATCGGTCAGGTATTCCTTCCAATATATCCACCAGTTCCACGATTCTGGCCAGGGTGCGGCAGTGATCGTCCAGACACCTTCTCCGAAAAAGTGAAATAAAGGGATTTCGCGACCGTTTTGCAGAAGCAGACCGACGCGGAACACGTCGAAGGCATCATGAGCCCACCAAAAATATTGGGAAATCGACCAATCCTGGTAACCGTAAGTGACCGCCTGGATGGCGCGAAAGGGAATATGCTGGGTCCGCGGAAAGAACCACAGGCAGCGGCGATGGAGAATCACGACTTTCTGTTTAGGATCCACGACAACCCGCCGATAATTGCAACCCAAGGTTACCAACCGCAGCCGCCAGGCGGTTTCTGCGATAAGCCTTTCTCGTTGCCGACGAATGCGGGGACAAAGCGACAATAGGCCGAAATGCCAGGGCATAGCGAAGCTCCTCGGGGGAGCCGCTTTGGCTCAGCGAGTATCACAGAAGCTCTGCCAGGGCATCGGCGAGGGCGAGCACTTCCGATTCTGTATGGCCCGCGGTCAGGCTGATGCGCAAACGCGAAGTCCCAGGTGGCACGGAAGGTGGCCGAATTGCTGGTACCAAAAAACCCCTATCCTGCAAAGCACGGGAAAGGGCCACTGCGCGCTGCGGATCCCCAAGGATAATCGGCACGATGGGGCTAAACGGCACGACAGCTTGCGGCTGAAGGCTAGCCGCATCCGGATGCGGCCAGATTCTCAGTGTGCTGAGGCGTTGCCGCAATAATTGGGCGACGTGGTGCAGGCGTTCGCGGCGTTGGGGTTCGCGCTGCAGGATGTGCAGGGCAGCGCGCGCGCCGGCTGCCGCGGCTATATGCAGGGCCGTCGAGAAAATGTAACTGCGAGCGCGGTTGACCAGGAAACGAATGAGCGTCCGCGGGCCGCAGACAAAACCCCCTTGCGAGCCGAGTGCCTTACTGAGCGTGCCGATTTTCACCAGACCGGCCGAAGGTAGCCGCGGAAGTTCGGCCACTAATCCCCGACCTTCCGGACCAAAGACGCCCGTGGCGTGTGCTTCGTCCACGACCAAAGTGGCTTCGTACTTGTCAGCCAAAGCGACCAAATCGGCTAACGGAGCGATGTCTCCGTCCATGCTGAAGACGCTGTCGGTGACGATGAACCTGCGGCGTACCGATTGGCCACAATCGCCACAACGAACGGTGGGGCAATGTTGCGATAAGAGCCATGCGAGATGGTCTAAATCAGCGTGGCGGTATATGTGAATGCGGGCTTTGCTAAGTCGGCAACCGTCAATCAGACTGGCGTGGTTGAATGCGTCGCTGAAGATGACATCTTGCGCCCCAGCAAGGGCGGTCAGGACGCCCAGGTTGGCGGCGAAGCCACTGGGGAATACCAAAGCCGATTCCGTGCCCTGCCAACGGGCCAAGTCGCGCTCCAGCGCACGCAAGGGTACTGACCAACCGAGAATAAGCGGCGAAGCCCCAGCGCCACAACCATAACGCCGCACAGCCCGAATCACCGCGCGGATTACCCGTACATCGGCGGCCAGGTTTAGATAATCGTTGGAGGCGAAATTAACTAACTCCCGCCGACCGACCCGCACTCGGGCCCCTTGAGTGGAAAGCAAGTTTCGCCGGCGTCGAAATAAACCTGCCTGCCGCAGCTCCGTCAACGAGGCAGCCAACCAGTCAAACCCTTGCATGGACGATGTCACCTTTCAGCCGCCGAATTGGAGCCAGCCCTTGTTGATCAGAATGATGATGGTGGCGGTAACGATGACGATGAGCAAAGCCAGGGCAATGAAAGTGCGGGCCCAGTACAGAGTCGCAGAAGAAGACGATTTCCGTTTCTTTTTGGGTTTGGTTTTGCCGGGCGGCTTGTCGGGACTTACCGATTCTTCGTCAGAGCCGGCCTCTTGAGCAGCGGTGCGCACCGAAGTGTTGTTGCGGACAATCAAGCCTGGGGTCACCGTAAAGGAGCTGTTACATTTGGCGCAGCGAACGCGCTTCCCCTCAATTTGCGGATTGGTACTTTGCAACTTCGCTTCACAATGGGGACAAAGAAAAGTCGTCGGCACAGCTTACCTCCCGGCACGAGGTGCCGATGCAAGATGCGGCCAAGTTCAGGCCAGCGTAACAAGAAGTTCGGGCTGAATTTTGTGAGCTTCGCCAACCGCGCGGGCTCTCTGAGGCATCGGCGGTGATCGCGCGGCTGGGCGGTAAGCCTGGCACGCTAGCCGATCAATTGCAAAGTCAGGCGGCCTTTGGCCTGGCCGTTCGCTGGGGGATCAAAGGAAAACTCGAGCGGTCTGGCCGGGTCCGCATCGCCGACGCGGTCGGCGTGCCACTCCAGCTCGAGATCGCGGATCATCTGCAAATCTACCTCATGCGGCCGGCCGTATGTCGCCAGATAGTTACCGATAATCGCGCTGGTGGCACCGGCGTAGAAGATCCAGCTTTGCAGATCGCGAAGATTCTTTTCGCGGCCACCGCCGATTTTGATATCGGGGTGCGGCAAGGCCAGGCGCACGGTGGCGATGATCTTGAGGATTTCCAGCGGTTGGAGCGGTTGCATATGCTCCAGCGGCGTGCCAGGAATCGGATACAGGAAATTGAGGGGCACCACCTGGGGATTGATTTTCCGCAGCGCCAGAACAATGCTGACTCGGTCCTCAATACTTTCACCCATGCCGAAAATGCAACCGCAGCACAATTCCAGACCTTCCTGCCGGGCGATTTGCAACGTGCGAATGCGATCCTCCCAGGTATGAGTAGTTACAATGTTAGGGTAAAACTCACGAGAAGTCTCGATGTTGTGGTTGATCCGGCGAATCCCCAGAGCCTTCAATTCCCGCGCTTGCTCGCGCGTCAGTTCGCCAAGGGTGGCGCAGTGGCAGATCCCATCCACTTCCTTAATCGCTTTGATTGCCGCCACCACCTGGGGCCAATCCTGTTTAGTCGGACCCCGTCCAGAGTTGACCAACCCGAATGCGCTGGCGCCGTTTTTCTTGGCGTCCAGGCAAGCCTTTTTCACAGTCTCCGCGTCCATCATCGGGTGCGGCGTGATCCCCGTGTTCCAGTGAACACTCTGAGCACAGAACTTGCAGTCTTCGCTGCATTTGCCAAACTTACTGGGGATAATGCTGCAAAAGGTGACGCGGTTCCCATGAAAATGCACGCGAACCTTATGAGCGGCATACATCAAATCGTAAATCGCTTCGCCCTCGACACGGAAGAGTTGGTCGAGTTCGTCCGCGGTGACTTCTCCGCCGCCGATGACCCGCCGCGCTATTTCCAAAAAATCGAGTTCCTGCATGATCTTCCCCTGCTATAGAATGGGCGCCGAGTCAGGCTTCCAAGGGATTGGCGCATGGTGGTAACACGCCGCAGTGCCCCGGACGTTAGCGCAGTGGCGACTCGTCGCGCTCGCGGCGTGGTGGCCAGAAGACCACGGCGATCACGGAAGCGGCTAGCACCAGCGCCATCACCCAGCCCACCCAAACCATTTGTTTCAGTTCCCGGTAATTGCCCTTTGCGCGAGGCCATTCCAGAATAGATTTTAGAAAGGGGATGCCGCGCACCAAGAGGTGCGCTGCGCCGATCACGAAAGCGAGCCCGGTCGGCCCGTCCCGGCCGGTTGACGGAAACACAAGCCGTGCAGGAAAACAATTTCACCGTCCGCGTCGGCGTGGCGGCGCTGGCCCTGCTCGGGCTAGTGACGGCCCTGTATTTCGGACGCGCGCTGCTCTTGCCGCTGGTGATTGCTCTGATGCTGGCCACCGTCTTTTGGCCAATCGTTCAACACCTGCATCAGCACTGGCATTTGCCACGTGTCCTGGCGGGCGCTTTAGTGCTGCTCGCGTTTGTCGCTTTGGTGGTCAGTTTTGCCTTATGGGCTCTGACCGCCATTCAACAATTGGTTCAGGAGTTGCCGCAGACCTACGAACAGCAGGTTCGCGTCTATGAAATCATTCGCCGCAACGTGCAGGCCATCAGTCCAGAATTCGCTGAGCATATCCTGCCGCCGCATGTCGAAGATTCCATTTTCTTCAAGCATTTCGACCAATTCGTCAAAACCCAAACCGATAACTTGCCGTTCTATCTCCGCACTACGGTAGAGAATGTGGTGCTGGTGCTGTTTCTGGTGCTGTTCCTGCTTCTGGAGGGAGAGATGCTGATTCAGCGTTTCGGACAAATTTTCGGTCCTTTGACGGAACAACACGCACAAGCCGCGATTAAGGCGTTGCATGAGATGGCCTTGGCCGTGCGCTCGTATATCGTGTGGCGGAGCCTGATCAACGCAGGGATGGCGGTTTTCCTGGGGCTGTTTTTCGCACAACTCGGGCTGCGGCAAGGTTGGACGTGGGCGATTCTGGCGGGGATCCTGACGTTTGTTCCGTACATCGGGCCGATTATTGCGGGTGTTCCGCCGGCGATTGAGGCATTTATTTCACCGGGATTCGGCCCAGCCACGGTCGTTGTGGTGACTTACTTGGTGGTGTTGCTCGTGGAAGGCTATATCATTTTCCCACTGGTAATCGGCCGCAATGTCCAACTCAACGCCACGACGGTTTTGCTGGCGTGCATGTTCTGGTGGGTCGTGTGGGGCGAGGTGGGCTTATTCCTGGCGGTACCTTTGATGGCGGGAGTGCGTGCCATCTGCTTGCATGTTCCTGGTTGGGAGGCGTGGGGAAACCTCATGGGCATGGATCCGACCGCTCCCAGCTGGGTACGGAAGCTCGCGGCACGTCTTTTCCCGACCTGGCGAGCTCTACACGGACTAACAATCGAGCAAGACCAAGAAGCCATCATACCTTCGGCGGAATCGGCGCAACAACGCTCGGCAAGACAGGCGCTTGGCCCAAAAGATGCGTCATTGCCTGCCGAAACCGCCGTCTCCCGATCCTTGCCGAAGACCGGCGAGCTTGCTGATTCTGCGTGACAGGTGCTCCGACTTTGCTTCAGCAACCCCGACAGGCCATGAGAGGTAAACACGCCAAGGCGCTATCCAAACCACCAACAGTTGCGGCGGCATCGCGCGCACTGGTAACGAAAACGCGGTGGTGGCTGGCGGTGGCTTTGCTAATTGTGCCCGGGCTGATCGTTGTGGCGCTGTCGCTGCTGCTCACACGAAGCGACGATGAACCCGCTGGGCCATCCATCAACAGCACCGTACCGCCCGGTCCTGCCCCAGAAGGCATGGTGTGGATACCTGGCGGCTGGTTCTGGATGGGCTGCGATCGTCCCGACCTTTTTCCTGACGCCTACCCAGCAAAACTCGTTTACGTAGATGGTTTCTGGATGGACAAGACGGAGGTCACCAACGCACAGTTTGCCAAATTTGTCGCCGAGACGGGTTACGTAACCACCGCCGAGCGGACGCCCAGTCGCGAGGAATTTCCCGACGCTCCGCCCGAGAAGCTCGTACCCGGTTCGATTTGTTTTCGGCCACCGAAGGAAGTACACGGGCTTGATGAGGTGCGCCAATGGTGGGAGTATGTCCCGGGGGCTAACTGGCGCCATCCCGAGGGCCCAGGCAGCAGTATTGTCGGCCGAGAAAACCATCCCGTCGTTCACGTTTCCTGGGAGGATGCCGTCGCTTATGCGCACTGGGCCGGGAAACGATTGCCCACCGAAGCGGAATGGGAATTTGCAGCGCGCGGCGGGCTGGATCGCAAACTGTATGTCTGGGGCGATGAGCTCAAGCCAGGCGGGCGTTGGCTGGCCAACATCTGGCAGGGCGAGTTTCCCATTCGCAACACCGCGGAAGACGGTTATGTGACGACTGCTCCCGTCGGGTCGTATCCGCCAAACGGCTTCGGGTTGTATGACATGGCTGGCAATGTTTGGGAATGGTGCCACGACTGGTATCGGCCCGATGCCTACCGCATCTGCCCCCGCCGGAATCCGCAAGGGCCCGAAGATAGTTTCGATCCGCGTGAGCCCGGGATTCCCAAGCGCGTGCAACGTGGCGGGTCGTTCATGTGCAGCGACCAGTATTGCATCCGCTACTTGCCAGCTGGTCGTGGTAAGGGTGAGCCACGCAGCAGTCATCAGCATGTCGGGTTCCGCTGCGTCCGCTCCCCGTGACACAACAAAGCCCAGCCCTGAGCCGGCACGTACCGCGGGCTCGAGGGCGAGGCGGCAGCATCTCCTGGCCAGCAAATCTCCAGGCTGCGCCGTATCTGGTTGCTAAAGTACGCGGGTGCTAACTCCGTGTTCCCCGTTAGGCGGCGAGTTGGCTCGAGTTGGAGCCGGGCAACGTGGCCGCAGCAAGTTCGACTCGATCGGCCGCGCTATCAGAATTTTCCGATTTGGTAAACGAAGCCTGAATAGGCCCCGTGGGCCAAGGCGGCAGGTGAGCTGTAGCAGCCCACAGTTCCGCCCGATGCGTGGCCGCGTCCAGAGCTTGTTGCAGTTGCCCGCAGTAAGGAAGTAGTTGCTCGCGGTTCAGCCCCGCAGGCACCAGTATCGGACGGTGAACGACGATATACACAGCACTGCCTGGAACAGGCAGGGCAAAGCGATCCCAGCTGGAGAAACGCCAGGCTTTTTGAAAACCCACGCCCACGGGAACGATGGGCAATCCCGTGCGTGAGGCTAGATAAATAGCGCCAGGCTGCACCCGGCGACGAGGTCCGCGTGGGCCATCTGGCGTGACCAGGACATGACAGGTGGGATAACTTTCGATAAG
>BEIM01000100.1 GCA_002898995.1 bacterium HR36 | reverse complement strand
ATCCGGGAAAGCGAGATGTGGCAAGCAGGTGCCCTTGTGCGGTCGCTGCGACCGGAACGGCAAGGGAAGCCGTCTTAGAAAATCCCGCGTGTTCTGGGGCGGACGCAGGCCTGCCGCTCACCGGCACTACGGAAGGCTTCGACGCTGCGGTCGTCAACGCCATGAGGCTGACGTCCGCTGCTCATTGGCAGACCGCTGGCAGTGTGCTAGGGTGGTGTGTAGGCACAGGGAGGATCGCGGGAACGTCCGGTGCAGTGCGGAAGTAGCCCCAAGCAATTAGCTCAAATTACGGCTGAACTAATTTGGATCGCGGGAACGTCCGGTGCAGTGCGGAAGTAGCCCCCATGGTCTGCTCCGCGGGCGAGGGTGGTGCGCGGCCCTTCAGTGAAGGAGCTGCAGGGTGTCCCTAGGGCAATCGCGAAGCGTGGTTAGCTTGCCCACCGTCGAGAATGCGGTGGCAGGGCAGCTTGGTCCTAGCGCCCGCACTCCCGGCCAGCGTATTGGTCGGGGGATAGATTACGAGTTGTTCTTGGACTGCGTGCATTGCGGGTTGTGTACGGCGGCGTGCCCCACGTTTCTGGAGCTGGGCACAGAAATGGACAGCCCACGCGGCCGAATTTACTTGATGCGCGGGGTAGTAGACGGGCGGATTCCGTTAGATGACCAGGTGCGGCACCATCTGGCGTTGTGTCTGGATTGCCGGGCATGCGAGTCGGCGTGTCCGTCTGGGGTGCAATACGGGCGGCTGATCGAACCGTTTCGCGCAGAACTGCAGGAATTCGGTTTGGGGGAACGCTGGCCGCGATGGTTGCAGGCGCTCCTGTTTCAAGTGTTTCCGCGGCGGCGCTGGACCTGGTGGTCGCTGTATCCGGTGCGCTTCTTTCAGCGGGTTTTCGGACTGGATTGGTGGAAACCGCTGGCGGGGATGCTCCCCAATACGCTGCGAAATATGCTCGCCGTGCTGCCTCCGCTGGCGCAGCGCTATTATCGCCCACCGGCGTGGTCGCCACCTCACGGGCCACGACGAGCGCGGGTGGCAGTGTTTCTGGGGTGCGTCCATCATGTGTTGTTTCCGCAGGTCAACGAAGCGACTGTGAGATTGCTACAGTTCCAGGGCTGTGAAGTGTTGGTGCCGCAGCGTCAAGTTTGCTGTGGCGCTCTGCATTATCACGCGGGCCACCTGCGTGCCGCCCAGCAATTGGCGCAACGCAATGTCGAAGCCTTCCCTTTAGACGTAGACGCTATTATCGTCAATATCGCAGGCTGCGGCAGCACCTTGAAAGACTACGGGCACGTCTTAGCGGGTACTCCGTGTGCCGAACAAGGCCAAGCCTTCGCTGCGAAGGTTCGGGATGTGCACGAATTCCTGGTCAGTTTGGACTTTTACCCGCCGGGCTTCGGCTTGCCGATCCAGGCGACTTACCACGACGCCTGCCATCTGTGCCACGCCCAGCAAATCCGGCAGCAGCCGCGGCAACTGTTACAGCAAATCCAGGAACTGAAATTAGTTCCGCTGAGTGAAAGCGAGGTGTGTTGCGGGGCCGCGGGTAGCTACAATCTCACGCAGCCGGAGATGGCAGAGCGGCTGGGGCGTCGCAAAGTGGAACAGATTCTGCAGACTGGTGCCCAGGCCGTCTTCACCGCCAATACCGGCTGCCTGTTGCAAATTCGGCGTTACCTCCACGAACAGGCTCCGCACATTTGGGTGGCCCACCCCGTCGAAGCCCTCTGGGTCGCTTGCAATGGGCACGTTCCCTATCGCGGTATCCCCGTGAGCGTGCCCGATTAGCGCAAGTTTTATCAGCAAAAGCGTTCGCTTTACGGAAAACCTGTCAGGTCCACGGCATGCTCGACGGGGGATTTCAGGGAGAGTCGGGATGAGCCAAACGGTGAAACGGCTACACGAAGCGCCGCCGAGTCTCGCCGGGTTGCTAACGCAGTATTTGAATCGGCAGCGGACAGAGATGGGCTGGTACGGCGACTGGAGCGACGCAGAGGAATCGGAGTTTGAACCGTATCAGCCAGCGGAAGTCAACGTAGTGGACCCGCGGATGGCACTGGAAGAAGCGCTGGCAGCGGCGCAGTGGCTGTTGCCCGACCCCACCCATCGTGCTGAATTTCATACGCGGCAAATGCGGCATGTGCCCGACTGGAGGACACTGGTACGGCGATTGGAGCCGATGCCCGTGGTGCCGTTTGCTCTGGGCTATTTTCCACAACTGGTGCGCGATGTCCGCCAAATCTGGGAAACCGACTGGCAGCATTGGAAACCCAACTCGCCTCATTCCACCGCCAGTGGTTTGTGGGAGTGGGGCGAACTAATGCTGGCACAAAGGCGGCCGGCGGCAGCGCTTTTTGCCGTGGCGGTCTTGCGCTGGCTAGGGCAAACGGGAGAAGCACGCCAATTGTTTCGCGCTGTCAAAGGGCACGCCCCAGACGGCTGGAGCCTTTTGCTGGTCAACGAAGATGCGGCCTTGCTCTGGCAGGAAGGGGACTTTGAAGCCGCTGCTCGCCTTTGGGAATCCGTTTCATCCGATGCGCCGCCTTTCAGTTTCAATCGTGGTCTGTGCGCTCTACTCCTGGGCCGATCGCGCCAAGCCCGGGAGCTGCTGGCTCATGCGGCCGCCTGCCTCGTCGAATCCTCGGCCTGGCATCATCTGGCGCAGCTCCTGCGCTTGCTCCTGGAATGACAAAGTTGCTGGGCTGTGGCCAGGAGCGGAACGATTGACAATGACAAGAATCTCCCGCCGGCGGGTGAAATCCCAGTAGCATGCCAAAACCGTCGCCGATGTTTTCAACGCAGGAAGCAAGCGTTCTTCCCACCATGGTCGCGAGACAATCAGATAACTCTCCAGCGGATGGTCGAGCCAATCGCAGGCCTCCTGGACCTCGCGTAAATTGGCCACGGGGCGCTGCACGTAGAACACAATGCTCGGTTGAAACCAGCCATAGCAGGCTACGCGAATTTCTGGCTCCGTTTGGCTTTGGCGAATGGTTTGCCCCAAGCGATGGGCTACCTTGGCTGGATGCACGAGCACGGGCCCAATGGCCGCCCCCAGCGCCACAAACACCAGCCCGCTGCTTACCAGACTGACAAGCACTCCCAGCCGTTTATCCTTCCGCCAGGCGTACGCAGCACCCACCGCCCCAACTATGGGAATGACGCCCAGCCATACCAACCAAGCCAGGCCGGGAACAGTATGGCCTTGCAAAACGGGTAACGGCAACGTTCCCGAAGCGAACATCAGCCCGAGACTCACGCCAGCACCGACAAACGCCCAGACCGCCATGCCTGTGCCCATCACCCAGCGCGCCACCTGCATCCGGCCTGCCCGCCACGAAACCATCCACCATGCTGTCAAGATTGCCAATGCCGGATAAATGGGGGCGACATAATTCGGCAATTTCGTTCGCGCCACCGAGAAGAATATCAGCCACGTGCCGCACCAGCAGATGAGGAAGCGCAACGCGCTCGTCTCGGCCGGTTGCAGCGGTTGACGGTTCGGCCAGTCGGGCATCGCCGCCGGCATCCCAGGCTCGCTCTCGCCGCTCGGTGGGCTAGCGACCGCAGAAGAACGCGCCGTTTGCATTGCCCGACGCCGCTCCCACCACATCCGCGCCACGCACCAGACCACGGGCGCCAGCCACACTGACCACGGTGCAAAACCTACCAGTAACATCACAGGATGGTACCACAAGCCACCGCTGTGTCCTTCCAGGGGCGTGGTAAAACGCTCGTAATGGTGGCGACCGAAAAAGCCGCGGAGCCACTCTCCTTTCGTCGCAACACCGACAGCCACATACCACGGCAAAACCACGCCCAGCAAAATCCCGACACCCCAGACGAGCCAACGGCTGGCCAACACCCTCAATCGGCGCTCCCAGATCAGAAACCAGCCGACGGCCGTCATCGGCAAAAGGATGCCGACCACCCCTTTGGTAAGCACCGCCAGCCCGGTCCACGCACCAAACCAGCCCAACCAGCAAGCCTGGCCATTCTGCCCGCCACGCCAGGCGCTCAACAACGCCGCCGTCGTCCACAGCATCAGCAACGCATCGGGCGTTACCGCATGGCTCAGCACGTTAAACAGCACAGCTCCTGGCAACAGCAGCCCCGCTAGCAATGCCGTTTCCCGGCCGAACATGCTGGCCGCTAACCACCAGCTTAGCACACACGTAACTATGCCCGCCACCGCCGAGGGCCACCGCGCCGCCCACTCGCTGACCCCGAACATTTCGAAACTAACCATCATCAACCAGTACGGCAAAATCGGCTTATCGGTACGCAGCTCGTAGTTGAAAGTGGGTACGATCCAATCGCCTGCTTCCCACATTTCTCGGGCACATTCGGCATTCCGTGCCTCATCCACATCCCAGAGGCTATGTGCGCCAAGGTTCGGCAAAACGCAGGCACTCGCCACCACCGCTACCGCGAGTGCGTCCGGCCACTTCCACCGCTCCGTTGTGTAGGTCATTAAGGCATCCTTGCCCATCGGTTGCGGCTCTTCTTGCCCAGTCTCACCAACACCGCCCAACTATGCGCCATAGTAAGGCGCCTGGAAGCCGCCTTTGCAATTTTTCTTCGGCACTTGCCAGAGCAGCGAGCGTTAGCCCACTATGATCACGGGCGCTCGCCCACCGTTCAAACCCGCTTCATGTGGCGTCTATCCGAAGCATTGTCCCGGGATGGACGCCCTTTCGATTCCTAGGGTGAGAGAGGGGACTCGAACCCCCAACCCCCAGATCCACAGTCTGGTGCTCTAGCCGGTTGAGCTACTCTCACCGTGCCACGTGCTCTTTAATCGTAATCGCCTGCCCAAACTCGGCAAGGTCGTCCGTCGCTGGCTTATTCGCAGTTGGCGCAGGCGTTGGTCAGGGCGCTGGTCGCGCTTTCGGTCGCCTTCGCCACGAGCGCACTTTCCCACGGAATGGGCCGTATTTTTCGGGGGATGCTAGGGCACGACGTGCCGGGATTCACCGCTAGCTGTTGCCATTTCCCCGACGCGCGGACGCCCGCCGTTCTCCGTGTACCAGGGTGGGCTGGCATCCGCCGCTTTCCGCGTGTCTCGGCGGGCCAACCACCGTTGTTCCTGGCGCTAGGCAGTACCGTG
This sequence comes from bacterium HR36, assembly GCA_002898995.1. Lineage (GTDB taxonomy): Bacteria > Planctomycetota > Planctomycetia > Gemmatales > HRBIN36 > HRBIN36. Next base: position 4,545 of record BEIM01000100.1, on the reverse strand, counting down.
CGAACGACTCCTCACCATCAATCGCCCCAATCTGCCCAGCGCGACCCCGGGGGCTGCGTACTCGGTGGCGGAGGCGCTTCTGGAGGGGGTTCGCGGGTGATCAGCGACCGTTTCTTTTTCTTCTTGCGTTTCGGCTTCTTAAGCAGTTCGCCAATACCGAAATAGGGGAGCAGCGTCATCTCACCCTCGGCTGGTCGGATGACACCACTCGCCAACAAGGCCAGCGCGGCGACGAAACCGATGGCGTATCCCGCTAAGTGCGCGATGTAAGCCACCGGCGTGAAGTACCACAAAAACACACCGACCAGGTCCAACAGGATATATAACCCGATGAGCCAAATGGAACTCCAGTAAGTAATCCCCATGTCCCCGGCACGAAAGAAAAACCATGCGTAAAAGATGGCGACCTCGTTGAACGGGTACAGAACGAAAAACATGCCAGTAACCCCGCAAATTGCCCCCGAAGCACCGAGCAACAGTTCGCGATCGGGACGAGGCGGGAACACCATCCAGGCCCATCCAGAGATTGCCCCCATCAGTAGATACGCTGCCAGATAATAAGCGTGTCCGAGCTTGGCATTGATGGCATTGCCGAAGACAAACAGGAAGAGCATGTTCACCGCCAAATGAAGAAACCCGTCATGCACAAACAAGTGAGTGACCAATTGGTAAACATGGAAACCTTCTCCACGGTCCAGACACCAACTCCAAATCCAACCAACTTCGCCAAACTCCATAGCTGATCCCATGCCCGCCAGGCTGCACACCGTCGTGATGGCGATCAGGACCCAGTTGGCCCACGGGATGCGTTCCATCGGCACATCTACCTGATACGGCAGGAAAATCCCCATGGAAACCTCCTCGGCCTATCGGCTGCAACATCCTGACCGCCCGCGAGGGTGCTCGCTCCCCTTACAGCGCTTCCGCCCAGATGACCATTATCACCACCAGAAGCTCCTAGTCAAGCGGGAAGCCAAGGACCGAGGCCCTCGTTAGCTTGGGCTTGTCCCGTTAAAGTAATCGCTGTCCCGACTGAATTTTTGGCTGTGCATCTACCTGGTAGCGCAATAAAACGACACGACTGGTAGCCGACCGCCCCGCGTAGTACAATAAATTTGTGGGCAAAACCTTGCTTGGAGTATGCGGTTGCGGGAATCAACGCGACGAAGCGGCTAGCAGTCGGTGCGGCGGCACGACTTGGCCACGATTTCTCAGGAGAGCAAGCTATGTGCTGGCGGCAATGTTGCTTGGTGGTGATGGCACTGGCGATCAGTAGTGCTGTTTGGGGGCAAGAAGAGGAACCAGTACCGCGTAAACGCTTCCAAACCAAACCCGAAGACAAGCCAGCTGAAGTCAAACTGGTGCCTGCGGGCAGCGTAACCGGGCGAATCTCGAAGGTCAGCGAGGATGGCCGATCCATCAGCGTCATCGTTACCTTTCGCGTGCAGGAACCTAATCCCCAGGCCAACCCGCGGGACCCGCGAACCTACTTCCGCTGGGTAGATCGGCAGCAGGAAATCGAGTACGAATTGGCCGAGGATGTTAAAGTCCGGCTGCCTCCGCCTTCGCCTTACCAGGTGGACGAAAAAGGCAAACCCGTTTTCAAGCCGTTCAAACCCGACCCCAAAGCCGATCCGGATTTCCGCCTCGGCGGTGTCAAGGGCGAAGTGAAAGATCTGACCAGCGGCATGATGGTAACTCTGGAACTCAAACGGGCTCTCGTCCCGGGCAAGCCGATCAACCAGGCCCCACTCCGCGTTACCGTCGTCAAAGTCCAGAACTACGCCCCTAACCCTTAGCCCGCACGATTCCGCCCTGCATTGGCAATCAAACGTGGCTGGCTTCCGCCCTTCTTTGTAGCCGTGTCTGTTCGATGCAATCCTAAGCGCTGCGCGGCGGCCTGAGACAGATGCGTGGGGTCCCGGGTGCGGTTCGTCTATTCTCGGTTGCTGCGGCGGTGGTGGATCGGGCAGAAGTTATGACAGACCCGAGCAGGGATTGTTGGCAGGCATAGCACGGGACAGAAATGGACGTTCTGGCCATGCGCTATCTCGTGGAGTATCGTTGTTGGCAGGCATAGTAGGAGACAGAAAGCCTACGCTTGCTGGCGCAGGACACGGTGCGGCCAGCGCCAGTAAGGGGCGTATCCCTGGCCATGGTAGAATTCGCCCATCGGCGCGTGGGAGCGGTTTCGGGTGCTAGGGCTGCAAGCGGGCGTGTTGCTGGTATAGGAAGCACTTCGCTTGTGGGCACCCCAGGCTCTACGGCCGATCTATCGGTTAGCACCGCTGCGGTGGGGTTTCTCGGCAGCTCGCCAAGATTTTCGAGGATGCTTAGGCCGAAACTGTCGCAATGTCTGACGATCGGTTGCCGATTGCTCTCCGGGCTAACGGTGTGTAACGGAATAACGATCTCACTTCACCCACCGCGATGACGGAGCAAGCATTCCTACCACGGAGATCAGCAATGTCAGCACATCCGATGCAACCGCAATTTCGCACAGCAAGTTTGCACCGGCTTGCAACTCTGGCCAGGATCGCCAGGCGAATTACTGCCGGCGTAATGCTCTGGGTCTTGGGATTCTCTAGCGCTCAGGCGGGCGACATTTTATATCCGTGGATGAACTTCCATCCGCCTTTCCAGATTCAGAGCTTTTACTGGCACCGCTGTCCTTACGGCTTAGCTGGCCCCACCGATAAACCGTGTCAGCCAGTCAACGGGATCGGCCCACCGCCTCTCATTATCCCTCCGTGTTGCGGCTATCACCCCGTTACCGGCGAACCGATTGTGTACAGTTGGAACCCGTATGTCCGTAGCCCCCGCGATTTTTTCATGCTGCCTCCCGTCCGCTGAAGGAGTGACAATCTGCGGCCAGGCAACACACCCTGCCTAGTATGCTTTGCCCAGAAAATAGCCCTCAGGGGAGCGCGATACGGATGAGGAACTGTTCGCCGGCACTCAGGGAGCGCGTGCGGGGCAACTGCCAGCCATGCACCTCGTAGGTAAAGTTGCCCGCAGGGCGAATCACACGCTGTTCCTGGCCCGGCTGCAAGGTGTAGGTAACACCGTCCACGCTCACGCTGACGGGCAGGCTCCAATCGTTGCGGAGGATAATCTGGCCTGTGGCCAGCGGTGCTGCGAACGCCTTGCGGACTTCCCCTTTAGGCGTCTGAGCCAGAGCCGCTTGTAACCGCTCGCTCTCCTGTTTCACAATCTCGCGGAGTTGCTGCACTTGCTGCTCGAGGGCATCCAAACGCTTTGCCAGCATTTGTTGCTGCAGCACGGTGTTCACGGCAGCCACGTCCTTCTTCAGATCATCCAGCCCCTTGTCTACTGTGCTAATCCCCTGACCAAGCACCGCCAGTTGCTGTTTGAGCTCAGCTAGGTTTTTGCCCAGCTGCGCCAGCTCCGTTTGCAGTTTGTCGAGCCGACTTTCCAGCTTGGCCAGGTTGTCTTCAGCTGGTGCTGCCGGCTTGTTGGTGGGAGCGGACTTCTCTTCGGGCTTAGCGGGTTGGAGCGAGGATTTGTTTTCGGAGTTTTCCTGAGCCGACACCGCTAGCGGCCAGGCAAAACATACAGCCCAAATGATCGCCAAGTAGTGTGTTCGTGCCATGCTTGTGCCTCCGCTATCCCCAAAGCAGTCACCAACAGCCTAAGTTTCCGTTGGCCCCTTGGCAAGGTAAAACTTTCAGCAAGTCAGGAAACCGCGCACTCGAGAGGGTGGACGTCAGCCCGCCGAGGTATCCGAGTAGCGCGGATCAGCTCCCGGGCTAACTGTGAAAGGGAACGTATGACGGCCGTGCGGCTGGTAAACGTGAGCAAACGATTCGGTCCGTTGCTCGTGGTGGATAACGTCACCCTGGAACTTGGCGGCGGCGAGTTGTTTTTCCTTCTGGGACCGTCGGGGTGCGGCAAGACTACTTTGCTCCGCTTGATTGCGGGGTTTCTGCAGCCCGATAGTGGGGAAATCTATTTTGATGGGCAGCCGATGCGCGATGTTCCAGTGCAACGGCGGAACCTGGGGATCGTTTTTCAGCATTACGCCCTTTGGCCACACCGCACTGTCTTCGAAAACATTGCCTACGGTTTGCAGGTACGACGCTTCCCGCGCACCGAAATTACCCGCCGCGTAGAACAGATGCTGCAGTTGATGCGGCTGGAAGCGTGGCGGGATCGTTACCCGGGGCAACTTTCTGGCGGCCAGCAGCAGCGGGTGGCGATGGCCCGGGCTTTGGTGATTCAGCCTCGCTTGTTGCTATTGGATGAACCTCTGTCCAACCTCGACGCCGCCCTGCGCCAGGAGCTGCGCGAAGAAATCCGTCGCATTCAGCGGAGCACCGGCGTTACCACCATTTACGTGACTCACGACCAGAGCGAAGCGCTCGCTTTGGCCGACCGCTTGGCCATCATGCACCAGGGGCGGATTCTCCAAATCGGCACGCCCCCCGAGGTTTACGCCCAGCCCCAGTCGCGTTTCGTCGCCAGCTTCCTAGGAGGCGGCAATATTCTGCCCTGCTGGTTCCGAGGTGAGGAAGCTAGCGGTGT